>NZ_BTPT01000008.1:0-114941 GCF_054408565.1 Vallitalea sediminicola | reverse complement strand
CATGCTGGGCACACCAAAAAACCGATAAGACATTGTATATTTGTCTTATCGGTTTACGCGTTTATTATTTTATTATATAGCCAAATCAACTTATTTATGATATTTGAATTTTCTACCAATTTTCATTAAAAGAAAACTTATAAATAACACCACAGCACCAATAAATACAGATATGACTGATGTAAAAATCGGCACATCCATATCAACGATAGCTTTAATATGAGGATCACGTATCAACATCATAGCTGCAATCAGTCCTATAGGTATTACAAATGGTATTAGTATCAATCCTCTTTTAATACCTATCCACTGCTCATTAGCTGCTTTTTGCATAATAATTAAATTAAGAGGCATAAAAACATAAGCAATAACTGCGTAAACTACTATAATACCTAAATTAAGAGGATTTGCTTTAAGTCCTTCCAAACTCCATTCACTATTTTTTGATAGTAAATACAGTTTCATGGCTACCAGATATGCCACAAAAGAAAATGTAGAATATCCTATTAAATGCAATGGTGTTGTTCTACCTCCAGAAACTTCAATGAACTCATCCAAGTAAACTCTTAAATCATTTCCTATTACCTCATAGACATCTCTTTTTTCTATAGCTGCATGTTCAAAGATTTCAAGTACCATAACCATAGTATCTCTTTTTTGACCTTTTGTCATTGTACTCATTGTTATAATTTCATTCGCATCCAAGTAAACTTTTTTATATTCTTCTGGTAGATTTTTAACTCTTTCTTTTGTCTGCTTTAAATCAATAGTACTTATTCCTATTGCTATAAAAGCCAAAAGAATAATTGCTATGAACAATACCATTAAAGAAGCTGACTCAAATCCTTTTACTGATAGAAAGATTAACATCTGTATTACCAATAAAATGGTAAATCCTACAGTTATAAAAATTTTATTTCTACTATTATTAGTCATTCCCATCACCCTCTTCTAAAATTTCATTAACAGCACCTGATATACCGTCCCAAAGATTTTTGAATTCAATCAAATATATACTACCTTCCTCACTTAATTTGAAATACTTACGTCTTGGTCCAAGGGGTGAAACCCTTGAAGATGAATTAATTAGTCCCTTTTTCTCCAATCGGACAAGAATAGGATACACTGTTCCTTCATTCAAATCAGAAAATCCTTTTTCATTCAATTCCTCTGTAATCTTATAACCATATGTTTCTTTTCGCTGGATAATCTGTAAAATACAGCCATCCAATATACCTTTTAACAATTGCGCTTTATCCATCCATCACACCCCGCTACTCTATATTGTCAAGTAGTATAAATTCATTATATCTCCACTACTCTATATTGTCAAGTAGTTATTTTTCATAGGTATCTAAATCATTTTTATACAACAATAATATAAGATATACTCTGTTTAGCTACCTTTAATTTTTTTTAAAAGGTATGTAATCTCTAACAGAGTATATCTTACTAAATAATTTCTATTAAGAATATTATCAAGGAGCTTGTTGATTAACTAACTTTGATCGGTAATAATATCCCATCTTTCATTCCATATATCTTGTCACACCTATTTGCTATGTTTCTTGAATGAGTTATCATAATAACAATCTTATTTTCTTTATGAGCAATATCCAGTAATAAATCAATTATTGCAGTACCTGTATCATGATCTAAATTACCAGTAGGTTCATCAGCTAATATTATCTTTGGATTCGGAGCTAATGCTCTTGCTACAGCAATTCTCTGCTGCTCGCCTCCACTTAATTTCAGTACTTTTCTATTCATTTTCGCCTCGGTCATACCTACTTTTTTTAATACCTCTACAGCTACCGTTTTCCTATCTTTTGAAGAGTATTTAGCTATTTCCAATGATAGTAATACATTTTCCAAAGCAGTTAACTGAGGTAGTAGATTGAACGCTTGAAATATTATTCCAACGTCAAAGCTTCTATAAACATCTTTATCCATATCACTTAAAGATTTTTGGTTAACAAGTATATTTCCTGAGGATACATTATCTAATCCTGCCATAAGCGATAATAAAGTTGTTTTACCTGACCCTGACTGTCCAGTTATAGCATGAAGTTTTCCATTCGAAAAAGATACTGTTACATCTCTAACTGCCGTTACTTTTTCACTTTTATTATTATATTCATATGAAACATTTTCTAATTTTAATATATCTGTCATTATAACGCCTCCTATACTCTATTACTTAGAATTTTCATTGGTTCATACTTCATTATCCAAAAAGATGAAACTACACTTCCACAAGAAGATATAAATAATGCTATAAGAATCAAATATAGAATTTCTTTAATCTCAACTTTAGTATCTATTTCGTCTATTGCTTCCACATCAACATTATCAATAGATGAATTACCTATATTCATTATATTTGTAGGATTATCATTATTTTCTTCATCAGCTTCTTTTTGGGCCGTTACTTCTTTTTGAAGTAAATAATCAGCTGTTTTTTGAGATACGGTTTTTCCAGCCATTATCCCAATTATTAAAGCAAAAGATACTATTATTAATGTTTCCGTTATAAATTGTAGGGCTATTCTACCTCTTTTTACACCTAATGATCTTAATATTCCGACTTCAAATTTTCTTTCTCTTGTTGTTATTATCATAAGTAAAACCATTATTATTGCCCCAGTTATAACTACAATAATTAAAAATAATCTTATTATGGAATTTAATTTCTCCAATGGTCCAACCATTTTTGTATAAGATTCATCATTAGCATCCAATACAAAACTTTCTAAATCTACACCATTAGCTTTAACTTCTTCTTTAAAAGCAGCGATATTGGCAGGATCATCAATAATATAAGTTGCAGAATTAATTATTGATTCATCAATACCTCCCCTTAATGAATCAGCTATTGTTAAAGGAGTATATATCTCATTATCTCTACTCATAAATGGCAAAGGTATAGTTATATCTTGCTGAACTCTATCTTCATATAATCCAATAATTTTCAAATCAGTCTCTTTACTATCTTCACCTAATGTTTTTACCGTAAATGTGTCTCCCACTTCTAGATTATTTAGATCAGCTAAATTTTTACTTATAACTACCACAGGTTCTTTTTTCTCTACTTCTTCTTTTGTATATAATCTTCCATCAACAATAGTTTTATTCCCATTTTTAAATTCTTTCTGATATTCTGAATTAAGATTACCAATCAATTTAATTTCTGGAAATGTCATTGAACCTTTTTCTGAATTTCCTTCTGAATTATTCATTATACTAACATTACTCTCACCATCATTTTCACCTACTACTTTGTTATCTGTGATTAATGGTACATCAATACTGTAATCATAATCTTTAACATATTTTGATTTTGTATACTGCTCTGCAATTTCTGTAGTTAATGTTTCCATGTCTATTTTGGTCGAATTTCCATTTTGCATATTTTCAATGATTTTTTTTTGCATATTCTGCATATTGACTTCTAGTGTAACATCACTTCCTAATTTCTGCCTCGCCTCTAATAAAGTTTCTTTAGTACCTGATTGAATAGATAAACTTACTAACGCTGATATAGAAATAACTAACATTATTATTCCTATCATGATACTTCGTCCTTTTATTCTTACGATATTTTTCAATGCTAATTTTATACTTATCATATTTTCACCTCTTAAATTTATTGTAATTACATTATATATAATCCAATGTTAAGTTAAGATAAAGAAATAGGAAGTGAAATATAAAAAGTACTCTCTTTTCCTTCATAACTATCTACCCATACCATTCCGCCACTTAAATCTACCACATTATTAATTAACGCTAACCCGATACCATGAACATTATTATTAGAATCAATACTATAATAAGGTTTCCATATATCTTCCTGCTCACTTGCAGGAATACCTATTCCATAATCTTTTACCGATAATATTATTGCATTATCCTGCTCTATTATTGAAACTAAGATAGGTGAATCCTTATAACTATACTTTATAGCATTATCTAGCAAATTACATACACATCTAGATAACCATGTTTCATTTCCTAATACTGTTGATACACCTTCTTCTGGAATACTTAATTTAATTTGTTTCCTGGTCAATGAATATTCATCAACGGCTTTAGCTGTGATTAAAGCTAAATCAACTGGTTCTCTTTTATTTTTCATTTGTCTTGAGGATAGAATCAGCATATCATTAACAGTCTCTTCAACATTATCTACATATTTGTTGAGTTCTTCATTTTTAACCCCTATTTCAATTTTGGCTTTTAATATTGCCAGTGAATTTCTTAGTTCATGAGAAGCATAAGAATTGAATCTCTCTAGATCTGAAAATGTTCTATTTAATTTTTTTAGAGTTTCATTATAAGAATTTGCTAATTTTACAATTTTATCGTCTGCATTTAATTTTGTCAGGTCTAAATCCGTATTCAAATTATCTGAAGAAATGTTTTTAATAGCTTGGGTAACATGATTTAATGGTTTCAAAGCAAGAGTAGATAAATAACGGCTAAAATAAAATCCTATTGTCAAAATAATTATAAGTGTACTTAAGGATACTAGAATAGATCTATTGAACAATTCATCTTTTAATAATTTGTCAAATTGCATAGTATTCACATCTGTTTTTTCTAGGATATTTGGATTAAAAACTATTTTATTATTAAATGTTGATATATTACTTGGAACTTCATAAACGCTAAAATATACACCTGAAGGATATATTTCTTTAATCAACGAAATATTATTCAAATTACTTTTAAGAGCTATATTAAAAAATATATAAAAAACAATTATGGTTAACCCAAGAAATGCACAATAGATTAATGCTATTCTTGTTTTGAGTTTGAACATAGACGATACCCCTTTCCTTTTATAGTTTCTATTAGAGGAGAACCTGATTCATTTTTTAGTTTTTTTCTTAGATTAGCTAAATGTACTCTTACTACATTAGAAAAAGAATCTACATTCTCATCCCACACATGTTCTAAAATATCTTCGGTGGATATAACCTCTGGATGTTTTATTGCCATGTATTCCAATATATCAAACTCTTTTGCTGTTAGAGTTATTTCTTTATCATTATAAGTTACTACTTTAGAAAGAGGATTGATAGTAAGCTTACCTATGCTAATAATTGGATTGCTTTTTCTATAAGTCCGTCTTACAAGTGCATGAATCCTAGCTCTAAGTTCTTCAAAGGCAAAAGGTTTTATTAAATAATCGTCTGCTCCCGAATCAAGACCATGTGTTTTATCCAAAACCGAATCTCTAGCTGTCAACATTATAATAGAAGCTTCTATACCTTCATTTCTCAATGTTTTACATATATTAATCCCATCTTTATTAGGTAGATTCAGATCTAATATAATAATATCATAGTCATTTATTAATGCTTTATCCTCTCCTGCTAATCCATCATAAGCTGCATCAACAGCAAATCCTAATTTCGACAAACCAATTTTCAAAGTGTTCGCTAATTCAATTTCATCTTCAATTATTAATAATCTCATAATTAATATCTCCCTGTAATATATTTAAAAGTCACAAACTGTCCTATAATATCAACTATTAAATATTATACCCATAACCATTGAATATAGATGCTAATTTATCTCTTCTTCAAAAACTTTATGATTGTAGCCACACAAAAAGGACTGTCTCACAATAGCATCTAATAGTCCTAGATTATGGACTACGAAAAAGCATATCGTGAGACAGTCACTTCTATATAACTATCCTCTGCACAAAGGTATTTTATTAAGTAACAATTATCTATATAATATTAATTATTTAACTTCCCTCAAATTACTTCTGCTATTTTTTACTAATGGTAACTTAGGTTTAACTATTTCTATTGCATTTTGGGGACAGCTTGAAATACATTCACCGCATCTTATACATTCCAGACTATTGGGATTCTTATAAACATCAACTTGCATTTTACATTTTATACTACAAATACCACAACTTGTGCATTTGTCTGAATCAATCTTCAATCTATATAGACTTATAGGATTAAACAATGAATAAATCGCTCCAAGTGGACATATGAATCTGCAAAAAGGTCTGAATATGAAGATTGATAGTATGATTGTAATAACCAACAATGTTATTTTCCATGTGTATAGAAATCCAATAACAGCTCTTAATGGTTTGTTTAGTAAAACAAGGGGTATTCCTCCTTCCAAAGTTCCTGCTGGGCAAATAAATTCACAAAAGGTTGGTTTTCCCATCCCCACGATATTAACCCAAAACATAGGAAGTAAAAATACAAAAACCACCAAAATCAAGTACTTCAAATATTTTAACTTACTGAAAACTTTATTAACTTTCACTTTTGGTAATGGAATCTTATGTATCAGTTCTTGAATTAACCCAAAAGGACATAACCAACCACACACGAATCTCCCCACTACACTTCCTATCAGCATCAAAAGACCTATCATATAAAATGAAAACTGATATTTTATTCCTCCAATAACTGCTTGAAGAGACCCAATAGGACAACTTCCAAGCGCCCCAGGACAAGAATAACAATTAAGCCCTGGAACACATATTTTTTTCATCTTACCAGTATATATTTTACCTGTTAAAAAACCTTTTAAATGTAAATTAGTTACAACAGCTATCATTACTTGAACAATTCTTCTATATCTACCCAATTCCTATGCACTCCAAACATACATTAATCGCTTTATTGAAAGCATTATTTAACTCACCTCTATAGATACCTATACCAATAAACACGAGACTTATTGTTATTAATAAAATCCTAATATACTTTTTCACTTATAGCCCACCTTATACTATTTCAAACGATTATTAATCTCTTCTTCATATACCTCTTTTGCATTTTCTCTAGGTGCTCCTATCTGTATATCTCCTACTTTTTCACCTTTTTCGTTGACAAATATTGTAGTAGGTGTTGCAGTCAAATTCTTTAGATATTCATTCAAACTATCATCTGGTACTATATTTGTATATTCTACCCCTGTTTTTTCAATTATTGTTTTTGTTAGTTCAAGCTCCTCTGAAGCATCTGTTACTATACCTATTACATTAATGTCTTTTTCTTTCATTTCCTTATAGAGTTTTTGTAATTCTGGCATTTCATCAACACATGCTCCACAAGTTGTTGCCCATACATTAATCATTGTAAGTTTTTTGCCTTCAAAAATACTGTTGTCTACATCATTACCATTTGTATCTTTTGCTTTGAATTGAGGAATAACTGTGAAAGATTCATTTGCTCTTTTATCTCTTTGTTCCTGTGTTACAATTTCTATAAATTCTATTGATTTCAACAGTTCTTCAGATGTCACTAACATATCTTTATACTGTTTCTCTTCATCTGTTTTTTCAGTTATTTTACTCTTATCAGGAGTAATTATTATATACATATAACCATTTTCTTCATGTGTAGTTATAGTTGGTTCATGTTCAAAAAGCAACCTATTTTCTTCAGTTAAAAAATCTTTTATTGAATAACCATTTTCTATCATTTTATTCCATTCATCTTTTAAAATAAAAAATAGATTTGCAAAATCATATGCATTAGGCTCAATAAAATACCCCCATAGTACACTTCCCTTTACTTCCATATTATATCCTGATTCAGTCTTTAATTGAAAATCTCCATTTACACATCCCATCATATTATCAAAATTTTCATGCCATAACTTTGGATAAGTAAGCAATATACCCATTTCTTGCATCTTAAAAGTCTTTGGATTAACATCTTCCAGTAATTCTTCTGAAGGACTTTGCTCTTCTTGAGAGTTATCTGGTTGTTCTTTCTCATCTGCTGAATTATCCTTTTGTACTATCTTATCGTCTTGTTTTTCCTTATTGCCATTCTCCTTTCCACATCCTATTATTGAAATACTTAGGCATGCAATTAATAAAATCGTCATTATTCTTTTTATCATATTGTTAACTTCCTTTCTATTTTTTCCTATGAAATTTTTCTTTCTTAATATCAATGAATGTTCTCACTGCAAACCCAGTATATTCTTTAACTGTATAGGAAGTTTATGGAAGTTGTATAGAAGTTGTAAAAAAAATCAACATATCAAATGTATGTTGACTTTTTAAACATCAAGTTTTATTCATTTGTATAAGATGTTTAATTACTATTAATGGATTATGTAAAATCATACGTGGACCACTAAAACGCATTACATTTCGCATCTGCTCTCTTTTATCTTTTTTATAGCAATGTGTGGGACATTTATTACAAAATGTCTTATTTTCTCCATAACGGCAATGATCTAGTCTCTTTAATGCATACTCTAGTAACTCTTTACACTCATTACATAATTCTTTATTGTGGTGATTTTTCTTACAATATAATTTTATCATCTGAGCAATCATACGCTTTTCTTTTTCTATTCTTGTCATTAAAAAACTATCTCCTTTTTTTAATAAGGATATTATTCTTTTTTGATTCCTCAAAATCGTAATGGATTTTTAAAGTGATGAAAATCTATTTTCATTGACATACACTTTTTTATCACAAATTGATACACTACTTTTTCTATGAGACACCATTATAACTGTTTTATCCTTACATTCATTATTTATGCTTTTAAGTATTTCAGCCTCATTCAAAGTATCTAAATTGCTAGTAGGTTCATCTAAAATAATGATTGGAGCATCATGTAGAAAAGCTCTCGCTATTCCAAGTCTTTGTCTTTCACCTGAAGATAAATCCCCCCCAAGCTCCCCTACATTAGTATCATATCCCTTTGGAAGTGTCATAATAAATCCATGTATAGATGCTTTTTTACAAGCATTAACTACTTCTTTATGTGCAGCATCCTTATTACCAATTTTTATATTATTCTCTATAGTATCATTAAATAAGAACGTCTCCTGATTCACTAATGATTGATTTTTTCTAAGAGTTTTACTTGGTATAGTATTTATCTTTTTATTATCTATACTTATACTTCCTGAATTAACATCCCAAAATCTCATTATAAGCTTAATTAAAGTACTTTTACCACAACCACTAGATCCTATTATAGCTACCTTATCTCCTTTGTTTATCTGTAAATTCACGTCTTTCAATAACTCGTTATTTCTAGAATCATAGTTAAAATTCACATCTTTTATAGCTATATCGTTTGATTCTAGCTCTATATCTCCTTCTATCTCATTAACTGCTGGCACCTCATCTAATATATCAAATACTCTCTGTGCACATGCAAAAGTATGAATTAGATTATTGGATAAGCTACTCAACGCTACTACGGGACCAAATGAACTTGATAGTAATACTAGAGCTACTAACACTTCTCCTAGATTAAGAATATTATCTCTGTAAAGAAGTATACCTGTAAATAAAAAAGTAAGTATAGCTATCATTATAGTAAAATCGGTTATTGCTCTTATTAATCCTTCATGGGATTTTATGACCTTTGACTTAGAGTTTAATCTGTCACTATTATTATTTATCTCTTCAAGCCTTCTATCTCCTTCCCCAAAAAACAATATCTCTTTTATACCTCTTAGTGAATCCAGTAAAAAACTGTTTGTCTTACCAAATTCATCTCTATATTTCAATCCTGCATCATTACCAAGTTTTGATGATAATACAGGTATCACATATCCTACCAGTATATAGAATACAGCTGATAATATCCCAAATAGAGCATTAATATTATATAATACGATAATTATTATAGTTGAAGTCAATATCGCTATAGCGATTGGTGCTATTGTATGAGCATAAAATACTTCTAATAACTCTATATCACTAGTTATTATAGATATCAAATTCCCTTTTTCCTTTGTCTCAAGTTTGGCTGGTGCTAATCTTCTTAGTGCTTTATATACCTTGTCTCTAAGTATGGCTAGTATTCTAAAAGCTATATAATGCCCTGAATATTGCTCAATATATCTTAAAACACCCCTTAATACTGCACAAGCTATTATTATACTTATGGCTTGAGATAAAGTAAATCCCATATCTATTCCTAATTTCTCTGACACTGCTACTGCCCCAAATGTCATTATTGACATAGATGCTAAATATCCTATTACTCCAAAGAAAATTGTAATAACCATGATTGGACTTAGTGGCTTCAGAACCTTAATAAGTCTAGTCATTATCTTAATACCTGATTGTCTTTTATTCACTGATAGCCACCTCACTTTTGATACTTGATTCATTCTTCATACATATACTCTCTAATTCTTCTTGATGTTTGAGTAAATTATGATACTTTGATTTATTATTCATAAGATTACTATGACTACCACCTTCAACCATATTTCCTTTATCCAATACATATATCATATCTGCATTTTTCACATTAGCTAACCTATGAGATATCAATATGACAGTTTTGTCTTTAGCTAATTCATAAATTGATTCCCATATTTTTTCTTCACTTTCAACATCAATGTTGGAGGTTGCCTCATCAAATATAATTATTTCTGGATCTGAAAGTATGATTCTAGCAAGGGCTAATCTTTGCTTTTGTCCTCCAGACAAAAGAGCTCCACCTTCTCCTACATTAGTCTTTAATCTACTTGGGAGTTCCATGACAAAATCATATAAATTAGCATTTTCAAGAGCATTTTTTATCTCTTCATCATTTGCATCACGTTTTCCCATTCTCAAATTATCTTCTATTGTTCCATTGAATATATATGAGTTATGACTTATAATCCCTATTTTTTTTCTCAAATAATTAAATGGAATATCATTTATATTAAGTCCATTTAAAGTTATCTCTCCCTCATCTACTTTTTTTAGTTTTAAGAGTAAATTAGCTACTGTACTTTTCCCACAACCACTTTCACCTACTAAAGCTATTATACTCTTATCTTTTATTTGTAGATTTATATCCTTTAGGACTATTCTTTCTTTATCATAGCTAAATGTCACATCATCAAATTCTATATTAATATTTTCAAGTGATTTCTTCTCTTTTTCTGTTAAATCTACTTCCTTCTCATTTTCTTTATCCAGCAAATCGAATATTTTATCGCTTGCAGCCATTCCGTTCATGGAAACATGAAACAGAGAACCTAATGACCTAAGTGGTATAAAAAACTCTGAAGATAACAGTATTATAACAATCACTCCACCTACACTTATGTTACCTGCTGAGAATTCATTGAGGGCTATTAATATACCTACAGTCGCCCCACCAAATGCTATTAGATCCATTATAGTTATGGAATTCAATTGCATTGCTAACACTTTCATGGTTATCTTTCTAAAACTTTCCGCTTCCTGATTCATCTTAATATTTTTTTCTTTATCTTGATTAAATACTTTTAATGTTGTAAGTCCCTGTATGTTCTCTAAAAAAGAATCTCCTAGATTGGTGTAAATCTTCCAATAACTACCTAATAATTTTTTAGCAATTTTCATTATTGCTATTATTGAAATAGGTATTAGGGGAACGCATAATAAAAGTACTATAGCTACTTTAAAACTAATAAATGATACTACTACAAACAATGTAACAGGCGCTAATAAACTATAAAATAACTGGGGTAGGTATCTTCCAAAATAAACCTCAAGAGCTTCTACACCATCTACCGATATCTGAACTATTGATGAAGTAGATATTGTATCAGTATAGTTTACTCCTAGACTTAGCAGCTTTTTATAAATACTTTCTCTCAAAGATTTCTTTACTCCTGCCGATGAATAATAGGAGAATGTAGTTGATAATTTATTACTGACAAATTTTATTGCTAATATTAAAATTACAACTAAAAATCGTTTTGTCAGATTAAAATCAAAATCATTGTTGTATAACTTATCTATCATATCACCAATAAATAATATTATAGCAATATTACATATTATTGCTATCCAATTCATAAATACTGTAAGTGCTATCCATTTCTTGGAACTATCATTTAGTGATAATAATCTTTTACTCATCATCATTTAACACCTCTGTTTTTATAGTTTTAATTCTAGAAAATACTACTATCTTTACTGTCAAAAGAACTGCAATAACTATTCTCATTATAGTGTTATCTACTAATACAGCCATAATTAATAACATTATACTTACAGGTATTATTATTACTAATTTTGATTTTATTGTCATACCTTTATTTTCTTTAAATGGTTTTACATGCTCCCTATAAAATTTTGTTTTAATGAATCTATCATTCAACTTATCACTACTTTTTAATAAACAATATGATGTAAGTAGCATAAAAGGAGTTGTAGGTAATATTGGAAGTACAACTCCTATAAGACCTATGATAAAAAAAATCAACCCAGCAGTTAAATATATTATTTTCATACTTACCCTCCCAACCTGTGATATAATATTTTTATTGACAAATTAACTCTGTTACTTAATAATATGTATTATAAACGATATTGATTATCAATTTCATGTATAATTATATATCATTACTCATAAAAAAACTTAACTATATTTGTTTTTTTATAACTATATATAACTCATTTATAAGGAGGAGTAAATATTGAACTTTATAAATAATATAATTTCCGACTTCTTTAACTGCTGTAATCTACCTGTAATAGCAGTAGATATTAATTTTAATGAACTTTGTAGTGTTGGATATAATCCTATTTCAAGACAAATCTTTAATAACTGTAATATCTATAGAGATATCCCCCATGATAATCCTAATAACTTACTCAATCTTAATTTAAGCTATCCTAAGGATATTAATTTCATAATAGTTCCCATATCCAGATTCAATAAATATAGAGGATACTTCATAATTGGTCCCATCAAATGTGATAAAAACGGAAATGAATATATTCCTTACAAACCCAAAAGCTGTCTAGAATTTTTTTCTTCTATAATATTGAATATAGCTGATAATAATTTTAGTAACGGTATGAGCAACTTAAAGTTCAATGTACACGTAAAAAAAGCCATCCAATATATACATGAGAATTATACACAATGTATTAGTTTGGATGACTTATGTACTGATTTATCTGTGAATAAAAGTTACTTTTGTAAAGTATTCAAGAAGGAAACTGGCTTCACATTTTCTAACTTCTTGAATAATTATAGAGTTGAGAAAAGTAAAAACTTACTCATAAATACTAATTTATCACTTTTAGATATAGCTGTATCAATTGGATTCAATACCCAGAATTATTATTCTATAGTATTCAAGAAATTTACAGATAAAACTCCATTGAAGTATAGGAATAGTATTTCAATTTAATCCCCCACATACCTGTTATTTCTGCTATAGTAGCCTATTTATATCTATCATATTTTTTTAATATTATACTATACTGATGTTTTCGGTCTGCTTACGTATGTTAATAAAATCTTTATATATTCCTTTTTGTTTAATAAGCTGTTGATGTGTTCCTCTTTGACTAATCCTTCCATCTGAAATAACTAAAATCTGGTCTGCTTGTTCAATAGTTGCTAGACGATGAGCTATTGTTATAATCGTCTTGCCATGAACAAGAGCAGATATTGCTTGTTGTATCAAATGTTCATTTTCTGGGTCAACGCTTGCTGTTGCTTCATCCAAGATAACTATAGGAGCGTTTTTTAAAATAGCTCTAGCTATGGATATCCTTTGTTTTTCACCACCTGATAAGGATGAGCCACCTTCTCCTATCACAGTGTCATAACCTTCTGGTAGTTCCATAATAAAATCATGACAACAGGCTTGTTTAGCTGCATTTATTATTTCTTCCTTAGATGCATTAGGATTACCAAATCTTATATTGTTATGTATTGAGTCATGAAATAAATATACATTCTGAAATACCATACTAATGTTTTTCAACAAACTATTACAAGTAAATTCTTTTATATTATTATTTCCAATATATATATTTCCAGAAGTTACATCATAAAATCTTGCTAGAAGATTACATACAGTACTCTTACCGCTTCCTGAAGGTCCAACAATTGCTGTAGTTGTATTCTGTGGAAGATTGAAAGATATATCATGTATTATTTCTTGCTCATCATAACCAAATGTTACATTTTCAAATCTAATATCATAAGATTCTATATCAATATCTTTTCCACCTTCATCAATGTATTCAGCTTGATTGATTTTATCAAGTTTATTCATAGCGGATTCAATAATTCCTAAAATATGAGATGCCTCATTGATTGGTTCAACACTTCCAAATATTGTGAAGGAAAACATCACTGCCATTATTAATATAGAAAGATCCATCTGGTCATTTAGGGTCATCCATCCAGCAATGAACATTAGAGCCACAGATGATGCCTTTAGCGTAAAGAGGTGCAAACAATTCAATGATACAAAACCTCTTTCTATCTTAAGATTAATCTTTTTACTTTGTTTACAGGTATCTTTTATACTTTTTATAGAAACACCTTCTTGTCCATATGATTTTACAATAGGTATTCCTCTTACATAGCCTATAGAAGCATCTGCCATTTTTTCAGTTACTTTATGAGAAATTGGAGCTGTTTCTCTACTTCTTACACTTATCTTGTTCAAAGCTAATGTTGAAATCAATACTCCTATTACCACAATCAGAGCCGCTTGCCAGCAGAAGAAAGCTAGAAAAATAGCAGTTGTAATAACACTTATATAACCATTCACTACAATGTCTATCATCTTCATTCCCTGTAATTCTAATATAGATAATTCTGTCGTAGTCGCAGATAAAATATCACCAATACTGTTTTTGCCAAAATATCCTAATGAAACTCTTTTAAGTATATTTCCAATATCAATACGTTGTTTTGCACCTATTTCATAACCAATGCTTTCTTGCAGTTTAGCTCGCCAATAAGAGAAAAAATAACGAAGTAACACTAATGCCCCAATAATAATTAGAGTAATCCATATCATGTTAGGTGAAATACTCTGCTCGTTTTTCATATCAGCAAATATTTTATCCAGTGATATTGCAGCAACCATTATAGGTATTGCTGAACATATAGTCGTGAAAAACGAACACACAAATCCTATATATAGTCTTTTTTTATACCCCTCTGTCCACTGAATAATTCTAAGTATTGTCCTATACATAATTATTCATTCCCTTCTTAACAGATTCTTTTCTTCCAGATACAGCCCATCTCTGAGCTCCAACATGAGCTTCCCACATCTTTTTATACAATGGACATTTCACCAATAACTCCTTTTGAGTTCCTACATCTACTACATTACCTTTTTCTAATACCACTATCTGATCCGCATTCTTTATTGTCGATAATCTATGAGCTATAATCAATAATGTTTTTCCCTTGCTAAGAGCTTTTATGGACTTATGTATTTTACTTTCATTCTCTGGATCTGTAAAAGCAGTAGCTTCATCTAAAATAACTATAGGTGCATCTTTTAGAAATGCTCTTGCAATAGAAATTCTCTGTTTCTCTCCTCCTGAAAGCTTGTTACCGGCACTTCCAGCTGAAGTATCATATCCATTATCCAACTTACGAATGAATTCATCACAGCATGCTGCCTTTGCTGCTGCAAAAACTTCTTCATCAGAAGCTTGACTATTACCTAATCTTATATTTTCTTTTATTGAACAATCAAATAGATAATTATCTTGCGTAACAAAACTTACCATCTTTGACAACTGAGAAAGAGGAATATCTCTAATATCAGTACTTCCTATGGAAATTGATCCAGCTGTAACATCAAAGAATCTGGCTACTAATTTGGCAAAAGTGGATTTACCTCCTCCCGAAGGACCTACCAATGCATTAAACGTACCTTGAGCAATATGTAGATTAATATTACTTAGTACCTTGTTTTCTTCTTTTCCTGTATATGAAAAATCAACTCCATCAAAAGAAATATCATAACCTTCAACGCTCACATTATCTTTACAATCAGGCAATTCCGGTAATGACAGAAGTTCATCAGCTGCCATTACTGCGTATTGCATATTTTTACCTTCATTCAGAAATAATGAAAATTTCATTATAGGAGCAATTATTCCAAGAGCCAATAGCATACACATTGTCAAATCCGATGGTAAAAATCCATCATATATGTATAACGCAATTCCTACAGGTACTACACCCAAAAGAGTAGTAGGCAAAATTGCAAATGTCAGATTCATAGTCTTCCATGTACCTTGAAACCATGCTAGTGTAAATTCTTTGAAAGAACTTACTGCATCAACAAATTTTTCATATGATGATGTGGTTTGATTAAAAGCTTTCACTACTTCAATTCCTTCTATGTACTCAACAATTATACTATTTACATGAGTATTTGCTTTCATGTAATTTTCATACTGACTAGAGTAATTTTTTATACATGACATAAATGGAATAGCTGCCAATGGTATTGTTGCAATTGTTGCTAGTGCCATCCTATAGTCGATTGTCACTAAATACACAAAAAGTATAATGGGTAAAAACAAATTGGAAATTCCCTCTGGTATCATATGTGCCAATGGATGTTCTACCTCTTCAACCTTATCGACAAATATATTTTTTATACTTCCCATTGTTCTGTTTAAAACTTCACCCAATGGTGCTCTCATTAATTTATCAGCTATCCTTAATCTTATTTCTTCTAAAATCGTATACGCTGATACATGAGATAATGTTGTTGAAATGGCATAGAAAATAAGCTTTACTACATATCCTCCAATACAAACAACACACCAGTATATCAGATCCGGTTTATTCGGCTCATGGGTAGCGAATAATATGATAATGTGATATCCAGCAATATATGGAATGACTCCTCCAATAACACTGATAATCGCTGTAATCACAGACAATAACATTTTACCTTTACATCTTTCAGCAAAAGAAAATAAGATACTAAACCAATTTTGTTTTTTCATGGGAACCTCCTTTATTCTATAGTTCTTAACTTAGATATATCAAAGAATTCTGAGTATCCATAAAAATCATAATCTGCTATCTTAGAGCTGTTATATACAATGCTTTCTTTTGTATAAGTTAGCGGGATGTCAATAACGTTGTCATTACTAAAATTGATTAGATAATTGAAAATCTCATCAATTCGTTCATCATCTGTCGCTTGTAGATATTCATTGATAGCTTTATCTATATCCGCTTTTTCAGGAAGTCTTGAGCTAGCAGCCATACCTGCTGAACAATTGAGCCAAGGGGTAAAATAAGTCTGTGGTACTGTTGCTGTAGCATTAGTATTCCATATGGTTAAATCAAAATCTCCCTTCATATCTGTCTGCCACCATAGCATTTGCTCTAATCCATTAAGTTCAACATCAATACCTATGTTAGCTAGTTGGCTCTTGATTGTTGTTGCAATGTCCTTATTGATTGCTACTTCTACTTGATATGTAAATGATAATTTTAATGATTTACCATTTTTCTCACGAATACCTGTTTTTGAATTCATAGTCCATCCTGCTGCATCTAATAACTTCTCTGCTTCAGCTGGATTATACTCCCATTTATTATTCAAAGTACAGTCAGCATGTTTTACTCCTTTTGGAAAAAGTCTATCCGCCACGTTTTCATAACTATAAGTTAGTCCATCTGAAATGACTTTTTTATCTATTGACATAGCAATTGCTTTTCTCACATTAATATCTGAACACATCTCTCCTGAAGCATTCACTACGATATTTCTTGTACGCTCATCTTTGTCTGCAATCTTACCTTTAGCATTTTTCAATGTTGATGCTTGTTTATAGTCATCATATGTCAACATCGCAGATCCAAAAATCAAATCTATTTCTCCTGTTTGTAGTGCTTTCAATCTTGATGCTGAATCTGGTATATATTTGGCTATTACTTTATCATAATATGTTTTTTCACCCCAATAATCCTTATAATAATCGAATTCTGTATATTCACCTTTGACAAATTCACTATATCTATATGGTCCTGTACCAACAAATCCCTTCAACTGAGTAAAATTATCAGGTTCAATAGTCTTTGGTGATATCATTGCCGCTACATCAGGTGAACTCAGATCATTTAATATTGCAAAATAAGGTGCTTGATAATTAATACATACAGTATTATTATCTACAATATCTATATTAGTAATAGTAGAAATCCCTTTCAAAAAAGCGTTATTGGGATTAGCTTTATAATAGTCCAAGATTTCCTTAACTGCTTCTGCGTTAAATATTTCCCCATCATGGAATTTGACTCCTTCCCTTAGGTGAAATGTTATAGCAGTTTTGTCCTCACTCCATTCCCAACTTTTTGCTAAGCAGGGATGGAATTCTCCTTCTTCATAAACAACAAGACACTCATAAACTAATTTTTGAGCACAAGCATTGTTAGAATCCATTATAATTGTTGAAAGATTATTTAATTCTCCTCCTGAAGCTATAGATAAAATCTTTTCATTGCTATCTGATTCCCCTAGAGTATTTTGGATATCTTCTTTTTTACCACCACAACCACTAAATATCATTGTTAAACTTAAAATCGTTACTATCATAGCTATTACTTTATTGTTTTTCATATTATTCCTTCTTTCTTAATATTTGGTATTGCTTCTCTTTTTAGTTTTCCTTTTTCTATAATCAATACCCGGTCAGATAATCTAGAGGCATGATTCCAATCATGAGTAATAAATAAATAAGAACATCCAAATTTTTCACGATATAATTCCAAAGTATCAAGTACACAATCTGCTGAAATGAGATCAAGTCCACTTGTGACCTCATCTAGAACCAAATATCTTGGATGCACAGCTAACGCTCTTAGTAGTGAAATACGCCTCTGCTCACCTCCTGATAATAATCTTATTGGTGATTTTAGAAGAGTTTGGCTTATACCTGTCATCTCCATTAATTCATACAAAACATCTTTTCTTTCTTTTCTTGATTTATTGGTCAAATTAATCAAGGCTTCTTCCATATTTTGATACACAGACCTTTTGGGATTCAATGTTCCTGATGCATCTTGGAAAACAGCTTGTAATCTATCACGATGTTGTTGCCAATCATTATATTTCCATGAATTGGTGTCTTCTCCATTAAAAATGATATGTCCTTTTACTGGTTTTTCCAAGCCTACAATCAATCGAGCTAATGTACTCTTTCCTGAACCACTTTCTCCCATTAAAGCAATACTTTCTTTTTGGTTCCAAGTCATATTGATATGTTGTAATACAGGTATTTTCTCACCATTATCTCCTATATATCTTTGACAAATATTATCAATTACAATTCTCTCCATGACCACTCCTCCCTTTCTAGATTAGAATAACTTTTTGCAAAAGTTTTAGTCCATAGTTGCTTTGGAGATGTTAATAACTCTGCCATTGAACCCTGTTCTATAGAACGTCCATGTTCCAGTACTATAACTGTTTCACATAGTTTCAGCATAGATTCTACATCATGTGAAATGAATAGTATCCCTGCACTGGTACATTCTTCTTTTAATAGTTTTAATAGTTTTAATAGTAAATCCCTGTTTTCTATATCTAAAGCGGACGTAGGTTCATCTGCTAATATATATTTAGGTTTCATTGAAATCAAAAGTGCCATTGCGACTCTTTGAAGCATCCCTCCTGATAATTGTGCTGGAATGGATTCCATAACACGTTTACCATCAGTTAGATTCACCATGTCCAGTGCTTCTAATGCTAAAATCTTACATTCTTCAAGTTTCTTTTTTAATCTTACCTTCAAGGTTTCTATCATCTGTTCTCCGATTTTTAATCTTGGGTCAAAACTTGTCATGGGACTTTGAGGTATATACCCTATAGTTGTCCCGCATAATTCTCTTCGTTTATTAAAAGATAGATTGGTCAATTCTTTCCCATCTAGAATTATGCTTCCAGAAGTCAATGAACACTCTCTACTAAGAAAACCCATGATAGCTCTTATAAGTGTAGTTTTTCCTGAACCGCTTTGCCCCGTAAGACCAATAATCTGTTTTTGATTTAATTGTAGGGAAAAATTATCTAAGATTTTCTTATTTTTAGTATCAACACTAATATTTTTCACTTCCAGCATATTATCCCTCCAATTCTTTTCCCAATATATTAAATACTGCTGTACACATAAAGACAAAAGCTATTGGATAGATAATCAGATGAGGTCGCATCATAGCTACTGATTGAGCATCAAGAATCATACTCCCCCAGTCTACCACTCTATCTCCAAGACCTAATCCCATGAATGAAAAGCTTGTAATCATCATTATCATATCTGCACAGGATAGGAATAAGAACATCACCACATCCTGTAATAAATTGGGAAGTATATGTACAAATAAAACCCTACAACGTGATGCTCCAGACGCAGTAGCACAGAGAACATATGCACGTCCATATTCTATTTCCGTTTTTGATTTCACTAGTTTTATTACTCTCAAAAATAGAGATAACGTAACAGCAATCATTGTTGTGAATGCGCCACTCCCCCAAGCTCCCATAAAAACAATTAAATAGGCAATTGGTGGTAACGCTGTAGCCGCATTAAGTAAACTGTCTCCGATAAAACCAGTTTTTTTTTTTGCCGCTCCCATAATCGATCCTATAGGTACTCCCATAATTAATATAATAATTGCACTAAACAATACAATGGAAAGTGTAGTTCTTCCTCCATATAAAACTCGTGACAACACGCAACGGCCCATAGTATCTGTTCCAAATGGATAATTTCCACTTGGCTGTTGTAAACGGATACTAAGGTTAACTAAATTAGGGTCATTAGGTGCAAATAGATATCCAAATGTACAGAGTACTATCAAGATCAAACAAATAATTATGCATATACGTTTTTTCATTTATATAGTTTCCTCCCTTTTAGCTAAATTCTTTTTCTGTAGCAATTCCTGAATCCAATCAGAAACAATATTCAGTAACACTAACATCATCGCAAGAAAAAGAACTGCCAAATGTATCATAGGAGAATCACGATTAAGGACACTATCAATAATCAGATATCCTAATCCAGGTAATGAAAATACCCTTTCAATTATTGCTGCCCCTGCCAAGGTTAATCCAATATTTTGTAAGAAACTAGGGATTAATGATATGACACCATGAGGCAATGTGTGCCTCAACAATATTCTTTTTTCACTTATCCCTCTACATCTTAAATAAAATACATAGTCTTCATGAGCTTCTCTTTCAAGCCCATCTTTTAATAATCTAGCGTAGAATGCCATAGGAGCTAAAGAAAGACAAAGAGCCGGATGGAAATACTTCATGAACCCTGAATTTTGTGCCACTGATATAATATTTAATTTCACTGCAAAGATATCAAGATAAATACTAGCTATGTAAAATCCAGGGATCGAAATAGCAGCCAATGTTAATATACTTAATAAAAACCCTTCCCATTTACCTTGGAAATAATAAAGAAAGCAACCAAATATCACAATTCCTATTGCTTCAATGACAGCTGCTAGTAAAACTACTTTTAAGGTTATTGGTACTCCTTGACCTAACTCTTTCAGTGCTGATTCTCCGTTAACTAAAGACTCTCCAAAATCTAAGTGAAAGGCATCTCCCATCCAATTAACATACTGTATCATTAGTGGTTTATCCAATCCCATCTTGACGCGAACTTCTTCTATCTGTGTTTTTGTAGGATTCATCATACTCCTACGTGCATATGCAGTTGCTGGGTCAACTGGAGAAAGTCTCATTAGCACAAATGAAAATATGCTTACTATAAGAAAAGTAAACAATATCTCTGATATTCTTCTTAGAAATGATCTATTTGTTTTCATTTTTCATCCTCCACTCTTTTTCTCTACCCAATAAACCTTGCATCAAAATTTCATATTTGATATAATTGAAAGCAATAATCAATATCAATTGACTAGTACACATTATATTCTATATCCTCATAAAGTCAATACGGTTAGTATAAGTTTGTCTTTTGAAGGTATATTTTTGTCTTTTAGAGGTATTGGAGGTATATAAATGACATATTTGCAGAAAAGTATGTACGAAACTTGTTTATTAGAAAATGGATTTTATAGAGATGATGATAATAATGTATATCCTGATGAATGGATTTGCTATACCCTCTCTCCCCATAGAGGGCAAGGACATTATTGGGTTTATTATTATAATAATCTTTTTTCTATATCCATAATGGATTTTTCATATAATGAAGATTTGTTTTTTGAATATGACCAACCTCGTTATATAAGTATTAATTATTACGAGTCAGTTTCTGGAGAAGAATTAAAACCATATAAAAGATTATCATCTTCTTATATAAAAGGACATATGGGTCATGGTTGTTATCAGGCTCTGTACCATAAAAACATCCCTATCCGATGTACAGCTATCTTAATCATGCCTGATTATTATGAAGATTATCTGAAAGCTAAGTATCCAGGAGAATATGAAAATCCATTAAATGCTTTTTTAAGTGTTGATGGTCTAAAAGATTTTCCTGAGTTAGTATTTTTACTTAAGCAAATAAAAAATTGTCATTTCACAGGTATATACGCAAAACTTTTCATTGAAAGCAAAGTCGCCGAAGCAATATCACTTATTGTTCAAAAGACTAGAGATAATCCTACATATTCTGTGAAACATACATCACAGCAAGATTTAGAGAATTTGGCTACTGTGACTGCATACATAGATGACCACTTTGGATTTGATATCAATTTGGATCAATTGACCAAAATAGCTTGTATGGGAAAAACGAAACTTAAATACTCTTTTAAAACTGTATACAAATGCACTATTTACGAATATATAACTAACAAGCGTATGAGTCACGCAGAACATCTTCTTTCCAATACTGATTTAAGTATCAAACAGATTTCTCAAATAATTGGTTATAAGAAAGCTAGCAGCTTTTCAGATACTTTTAGAAAAAGCACAGGAATTTTACCTAGTGAATATCGGAAACTATCTGTTGCCATAGAGCCAGCAAATGATTAATAAAAAAACTTTTCCACAAGAATGGAAAAGTTTTTTATATCTATGCTTAATCTTATAGCCATATTATTATCAAGGCCACATAATTTTTGTTTTCATTGATTTGATATGATTAATGTATTTGTCATCAGGTTTTTTATTAGTAAACAGATAATCGAAATCTCCTATATCCCCAAAAGAAAATGGATATATTTGATTAAATTTTGTATCATCAACCAAAGCAAAATTCAATCTGCTCCGACTAATAATTTTTCGTTTTATGTCACATTCTGGTAATGTTCTATTGGATAATCCATTTTCTAATGAAACACCACTAGCTGTTATGAATGATTTATCAAAATAAAAATCATCTATAAACCTTATGGCAACATCACCTGTCGCTGATATTGTTTTCTTGTTTACACTACCTGGTATCATAATAAGATTTGCATCCAAATCTGTATCAATAACTTTTATAGCAAATAAAAGATTATTAGTAACTATAGTCAAATCATGTCTTGACTCAATAACTTCAGCAAGATGCATATGAGTCGTTCCTGAGTCTACAAATATAGTATCCCCATCTTTTATATAAGGTTCTGCTAAGTCTGCAATTGATATTTTTTTCTCTGAAAGATAATCAATTCTAGCTTTTATATTAACCAAATTATCATTGATATTTGCTGTAACATAACCATATTCTTTTTTTATTTTATCATCTGCTATCAATTGATTGATGTATCTTCTTACTGTGCTCTCTGAAAGCTTGAAGACCTCCATCAATTCTTGAACTTTAACTTCTTTATTTTTAAAAATGTATTCTTCTACTTCCGTGATTTTCTTCGCCAAACACTCACTTCCTGACCTATAGAGATTAGATTAAAACATATTGGTATTATATCACCAAACGTTTTAACATTCAAGCGTATACAAATCTCTTTAATCAGTTAGTTTATCTGCGAGTTTTATTGCATTAACCATACTTACTGAATTAGCAATCCCTTTACCTGCTATATCAAATGCTGTCCCGTGGTCAACAGAAGTACGTAACACAGATAATCCTGCTGAAGTATTCACCCCGGATTCAAAAGCATACATTTTAAAAGGAATATGCCCTTGGTCATGATACATTGCTACAACAATATCAAATTCACCTTTTATCCCTCTATAGAATACTGTATCAGGTGGAATAGGTCCTATGACATTAAGATGATTCATTTCCTCAATTGCTGGAATAATGATATCTTTCTCCTGATTTCCAAATAACCCGTTTTCACTTGAATGTGGATTAATCCCTGCAACAGCTATTCTAGGTTCTCTCATTAATATTTTTTTCATATTATCATATGCAAGTTCTATTACTTTCTTGATACGTTCTATTGACAAAGCTTTAATTGCATCTTCCAAAGAAACATGGGTGGACACATGGATAATGGATAGCTTTTCATCATATAGATGCATAGCATAATCTTTCGTTCCACATTGTGTAGCAAATATTTCTGTATGACCTGGAAAATTGTGTCCAGCCATATGTAATGCTTCTTTGTTAATTGGTGCTGTGGTGACCGCCCTGCCTTTATTATCCTTTACATGCTGTATAGCAGAAATGATATACTCATATGCTGCATGTCCGCACATACTACTTAACTGACCAATCTTATATTTTCCCATATCAATATTATCAAAATCCAATACATTAAGTATTTCACTTGAATACCTTGCATCTTCTACTGCACTTATCTTATTTAATTCATATTCAGTAATTCCAATACTATCTTTAATCAAAGATAATACTTTTATATCACCAAATACAACAACTGGTATACTGCTTACCTCTTTATTCTTAAAACAGCTTAAAATAATTTCTGGACCTACTCCAGCAGGATCTCCCATTGTCAAAATAATTGGTTTAACTTTCATTATACTCACCTCAAATAATCTAATATATCACTAAATGTTTCCTTGTTACCGAATGCTCCAGCCTTGGTTACTACCTGTATATCGCAATATTTCTGATGTACAAATCTTCCAATAGGTATTGCTGGTAATACTTCGTCAATTATCTTCATGCCTTCAATATTTAAATAATTAGCGATTTTTATCAATGTATCGCCACCTGTAATAAATAACCCCGATAAATCTTTACTTGCTTCATTCAATATTTTTCCTGTAATTTCACCTAATCCTTGTGCGATGAACTCGCTGGTCTCATACTTATTAAGACCTTTCTTTTCTGCATATTCACATGCTATCTGTATATCTTTTTTATCTTTCGCAGTACGTATGACAATGTCTTCCTTCTCACTTATCAGCTGTAGTATATTCTGTAATATTTTTTTCTTCCTATCATCATCAAAAAAGTCTTGTATAGAAATATCAATTATATTAAAGTCATGAATTGTGTTAGCATAAATAATCTGTTCTCTTGTAACATCACTGACACTTCCAATTATTGATAATATGGATTTGCATACCTTCAATTCAAAGGCATCTGTAATATATTCGGCAAGTCCTGCTGTCCCTACAATTAAAAACCTTGAATCCATATCTGCTATCATATCAGAAAGCATCATCAAATCAACATTTGACTCTGCATCAAAAACAATGATTTCTGTTCCTTTATCCTTTAATTCCATTAGCTTTTTTAACAGATGCTCTTTATCATAATGAGAATCTTTTTTAATAACATCAACTTTTCTAGAACATTGATTTTTAATTATATCTGGAATATATGATTGTTTTACAGGTGTTTTAGGATCTTTTGCTATTTCTGTTTCGTGTAAAAACTGCCCATTTACTTTTACATGTCCTTCAATAGTTTTTCTCCCATTTGATGGTAATGCAGGAATCACAACAGCAAAATCATATCCCATACCATTCATGCACCCATCAATCTCAGCACCAATGTTCCCTCTAAATGTAGAGTCCAACTTCTTGTATACCAAGACATTTTCAAGCTCTTGAATTTTCTTAGAAATTTTATTTACTTTTTTATATGCAGTATCTTTATCATCAAATCTACTTTCGGTATCAAATACTACTACTTCATTATTACTTATATTACTTATCAATTGATTAATATCAGTTGTAACAACAGTTTGCAATCCTTCTTTCGCAAATTGAACTCCTGTATCATTAGAACCAGTAAAATCATCAGCAATGATTGCCAACTTCATTTTTCATTCCTCCTTAATACCAAGAAAGAACCAAAGTTCTACAGTTCAGGTTCTTTCTTAGTAACATCTTCTAGCTAACCTTTTTCTTCATTCTTTTTCTGATAAATGAAGTGAATATAGGTGTCAACAATGCAGTAGTTATGGTTGAAGCAGCAACTTGAGCAGTTGCAACACTAGCAACCGCTGCTAATGCAGGATCTGCGATAGCTACAGCTTCTGGTGTTCCTACAGCATTACCCGCAGTACTTGATGCCGCTGCACCAGCTACTCCACTTCCGCCAGATGCTCTATCGGCAAGCACATTAAATATACCACCAATAATTGTAGTCATGACACCAAGTAATACACCTGCAAATCCAGCTTTAATTATGGTTGTAAAGTTTAGCCCAGCTCCTAATGCAAAAGCAAAAAATGGAATTAATACTGGTCCACCTTTTGTGAGAAACTGTCTCATTTCTTGATCAAGGTTACCGATAATCATACCAAGTATTATGGGAACGATAACACCTATAAGAGTTATGAATGGTATGCTAGCTATACCAGCAGTACCTAATGCAATCATTGTAAGAAATGGTCCGTCATTTATGGATATAATAGAAATAGCTCCTACATCCGTCTCATCTCCAAATTCACCAACCAATGCAGCATATAATCCACCATTGGTATTAGTCATAGCTGCGATTATTGCTAATGATGATAAACCGAACAGACCATTAGCTGGTAATAACTTAGATACTAACAAACCAATTCCAACACCAATTACAAATTTTGTAAAAGTTATTGCCGACCCTCTAACGATAGCTTTTGGTGCTGCTTTGAAGTTCAATCCAGCACCCATACAGAATAGAAATACTCCAATCATCGGTCCAGCTCCAGTTGCTATAGCAGTTGTAAATCCCCCGATTTTTAATGAAGCTGGAAATAAAGTGTTGATTATGGCACCAATAAGTAATGGGATTACCATCATACCACCTGGAATCTTTTCAATACTCCGTTTAATCTTCATACCATTCTCCTTTCAAGATACATTCTTTTTTTGAACGTTTTATGATAATATCATATAATGTTTTGACCATTTTGTCAATGCATTTTTATTATTTAATTAAAAAATTTTCTATGTTTCTTCCTATAATAAAAGAGCTGCAACAAAGAATGTTATATATTCTTTGTTGCAGCTCTCTTTTATATTCATGCCTTCATTTATATCTATCTATCCTCTTTTCATTAAAGTCTAGATTTATAATCATCATATCTGAATTCTTTTAAAACTCTTACTCCATCATCATTCATTATAGCTATCGAAGGTAAATTAATACCATTGAACATGTTATTTTTCACCATAGTATAATGAGCCATATCCGTGAAAATAAGTTTATCTCCAATTTTTAATGGTTTAGTGAATGAATAATCTCCAATTACATCACCCGCAAGACAAGTCATACCACCTAGTCTATAAGTATATTTTTCTTGGTCCTGTAACCTTGAATCAATAATATGCGGTCTATACGGCATCTCAATTACATCTGGCATATGACATGCAGCGGAAGTATCAAGTATTGCTATATCCATATTGTTGTTCACAATATCAAGTACACTGGCTACTAAAAATCCACAATCAAGTGCTACAGCTTCACCAGGTTCCAAGTAGACATCTAGATCATAGGTGTTTTTCATATGCAGTATAAGACCTATCAGTTTATCTACATCATAATCGTCTCTGGTAATATGATGTCCTCCACCAAAGTTAATCCATTTCATCTTGTACAGATACTTGCCGAATTTCTCTTCTACGACTTTTAGAGTCCTCTCTAATGTATCAGAATTTTGTTCACACATGGTATGAAAATGCAATCCACTGATGCCTTTTATATCATATTCTTCAATATCCTCTAACTTAGTACCTAACCTTGAATTAATTGCACATGGATTATATATTTCTGTCTCTACTTCTGAGTATTCAGGATTAATTCTAATACCACAGTCAATTTTTCTACTTGAATCATCAATTCTCTCTTCAAATCTTCTATATTGATTAATTGAATTAAACACAATGTGATCGGTAATAGAAATAATTTCATCGAACTCATCATCTCTATAAGCTGGAGCATAGATATGCACTTCTTTATCCATATACTCTTGTCCCAGTTTAGCTTCATACAAAGAACTTGCAGTAATTCCTGCCAAATACTTACCTATTAAAGGAAATACCGAATACATGGAAAAACCTTTTAAGGCAAGTAATATTTTTGCTCCTGTTTTCTTTTGTATTAGTTGCAATGTTTCAAGATTATTTATCAATAACCTTTCATCTATTACATAAGACGGTGTTGAAATACTCTTTATCAATTGTTTGTCTTTTTCCTTCATTCTGTCACCTAACCCTTTACATATATTGCTTAATCAACTAAATCAGGTTCAAAACTTTCATTCCAAGGTAATCCTTGCTTGTTTAGTTGCTCCATAAATGGGTCTGGGTCAAATTCTTCAACATTATAAACACCTGGTCTCTTCCATTTACCTTCTAACAGCAACTTAGCTCCAATCATAGCAGGTACCCCTGTTGTATAGGATATTGCCTGTGAACCAACTTCCTTATAACAAGATTGATGATCACATATATTATATACATAATAGCTGACAGGTTTCCCATCCTTAATCCCTTGATATATACATCCAATATTAGTTTTACCTTTTGTAAGAGGTCCAAGAGTAGCTGGATCTGGTAGAACTGCTTTCAAAAATTGTAGTGGCTGTATCTTAGTTCCTGCAATATCTATAGGTTTAATACTTGTCATTCCAACATTTTGTAGTACATTAAGATGAGTTATATATTTCTGCGAAAATGTCATAAAGAATCTAATTCTTTTAATACCAGGCATATGAACAGCTAATGATTCCAATTCTTCATGATAAAGTAGATAAGCATCTTTTTCTCCTACCTGATCAAAATTATAGACTGTTTTTATTTCTAGTGGTTGAGTTTCAACCCAATTTCCTTTTTCCCAATATCTACCATTAGCAGTTATTTCACGTATATTAATTTCTGGGTTAAAATTTGTTGCAAATGGATATCCATGATCACCACCGTTAGCATCAAGAATATCAATATAATGAATTTCATCAAAATAATGCTTTAATGCATATGCACTAAACACACCGGTAACTCCCGGGTCAAACCCACAACCTAAAATTGCAGTCAAACCAGCTTTTTCAAATCTTTCTTTGTATGCCCACTGCCATTTGTATTCAAACTTTGGAATATCAGGTGGCTCATAATTAGCAGTATCCAGATAATGAACCCCTGTTTCAAGACAAGCGTCCATAATTGTCAGATCTTGATAAGGCAATGCTACATTTATAACCATCTCAGGTTTATATTCATTAATCAACTCTACAATTTCATCTGTATCATCTGCATCTAGCTGTGCAGTTGTAATTATTGTTCTACCACCATTGAACTTCTCTTTCATGGCATCACATTTTGATTTTGTCCTACTAGCAATGCATATCTCTTCAAATACTTCTGGATTCTTACAGCATTTTGCAACAACTACATTAGATACTCCTCCAGCTCCAATTATTAATACTCTACTCATATTGATGCTCCTCTTTCTTTTGACATAATTAATGCTACTTCTCTTAATACTTTTGCCGCTACAACATTAGATACACCACTTAAATCATAATGAGGTGATAGTTCCACTATATCAGCTCCAACAATATTGACATCCAAAAGACTTACAATACCATTTATCAATTCATTATAATTAATACCTCCTGGTTCAGGAGTACCTGTACCAGGAAATATGCTGGGATCCAAAACATCTAAATCTATGGACAGATAAACTGGGTCATCACCTACTATAGATTTAACTTTTTCTATATCATTCAAGTTAAACAACTGTATTTTGGTATGTTCTTTAGCGAATTCAAATTCTTCTCTAGTACCTGAACGAATACCATATTGAAAAATGTTACCAGAATCAAGAACTTCATAAATTCTTCTCATAACAGTTGCATGGGATAATTTTTCACCTAAATACTCGATTCTAAGGTCAGCGTGAGCATCTAAATGTACAACATGCATATTACTATATTTTTCTGCAAACGCTTTTACAATAGGATATGATATCAAATGTTCTCCACCTAGAGTTATGATTTTTTTATTATCTGTAAGCAAGTTTTTAATATTTTCATAGATGTACTCAATAGTTCTTGATGTACTCCCTATGGGTATTTCCATATTACCGATGTCTATATAATTATAGTCATCCATATCCTTTTCTTGATATGGGCTGTATGTCTCAAGACCATCTATTTCAGTTCTTACAGCATCAGGTCCAAATCTTGTACCTGGTCTATTGGAGCATGTTCCATCAAAAGGAACACCGCATATAACAATATCAGCTTCATTATATGTGCTGTTAATACCTTCATACTCATGGACAGCTTTTTTATTTAACATAAACATATCAGTTCCTCCATATTATCTTTCGTAATATGTATAGCCTCTTAACCCTGCTTCATATGACTCCATAATACTCTTACGTTCTTTTGCTGTAATCAGCCCAGCTTTCACTGCTGTTTCTGCAATTTCCCTAAAACTGACTCTCAAATCTTTTGTATTATATTCTACATATGATAGAACATCTTCGACTGTATCCCCTTGAATTTCATTAATAAATTCATAAGAACCTTCCCCATCCATTCTTATACTAACTACGTTAGTATCTCCAAATAAATTATGTAGATCACCTAAAGTTTCTTGATATGCTCCAACAAGAAAAGTCCCAATATAATAATCTTCAGAGGATTTTAGTTCATGTAAAGGCAGAGTCTTTTTAACATCATGCAGATCAATAAATTTATTGATTTCACCGTCACAATCACATGTTATATCAGCTATCACTGCATTTCTAGTAGGTTCTTCATTCAATCTGTGAATGGGCAGTATAGGAAATAATTGGTCTATTGCCCAACTATCTGGAATTGATTGAAACACCGAAAAATTACAATAGTAGATATCTGCTAATGCATTATCTAAATCAATTAAATCCGTAGGAACAAACTTCAACTTATGAATTTCATTAGAAACTTTATAAATCAAATCCCAATATATTTTCTCTGATAGAGCTCTTTCCCTTAAAGATATATTGCTATGATTGAACATATCTTTAATCAAGTCTCTATAATAAAGTGCATCATTATAGCTCTCTTGAAGGTTTTTGACACCAAGATTCTTATAAACTTCAAATAGATTCTTTATGTTTTCAGGTGTCTCTTCTGGTAAGTCTTCTGGAATATCATATTGTTCAAACTTAGTTACACCAAGTACATTGAATACAAGGATTGAGTAGTATGCTACAATAGCACGTCCTGACTCTGTGATAATGACAGGATGCTCAATATTATCCCTGTCCATAACGGACATAACCGCTTCAATCACATCAATACAATATTCATCAATATTATAATTGCGACTACTGGTAAAGTTAGTATTTGAGCCATCATAATCAACCGCTAATCCTCCACCTAAATCTAGAAAACCCATTGGTGCTCCTTCTTTAACTAGTTCAGCATATACCCTTGCAGCTTCCAAAACTGCAATTCTTATATCTCTGATATTAGGAATTTGTGAACCTAAATGATAGTGCATCAATTTTAGACAATCCAATACATCCTTTTCTTTTAGATAGTCCAAAATTTCAATGACTTGAGACATATTCAATCCGAAAATACTCCTATCACCACCAGATTCAGTCCAATGTCCACCAGCTTTTGTTGATAATTTAATTCTAATACCAATATTAGGTTTTACTCCTAATAATCTTCCTCTATCTAATATTAGTTCAACTTCTCCTGGCATTTCTATTACAAAGAATAGATTATAACCCATTTTAACAGCATACAAGCCTAGATCAATGAATTCAGAGTCTTTGTATCCATTGCATATGATATTGGCTTCTTTATCTTTCATCTCAGTCATTACTGCAATAAGCTCCGCCTTACTTCCTACTTCAAAACCATGATGATATCTTTGACCGAACTTAGCTATCTCATGCACTACTTGCTGCTGCTGATTAACCTTAATTGGATATACTCCTCTATAAGAACCTTTGTAATCCAATGACTCAATGGCATTACTGAAGGAATTATTCAAAGAAGAAATCTGTTCATCTAATATATTCTCAAACCGCAGTAATACAGGCATGTCAAATCCTCTATCTTCGACGCCTTTAATTATATCTATAAGACTTACACCACTATTTTCATCTTTAAAAGGATTAATGATTAATTCACCTTTTTCAGATATGGCAAAATAATCTCTTCCCCAATTAGTTACTCCATACAGTTCTTCCGATTTTTTTATATCCCATCTGTTAAGAATTTCATTTCTCTTCATTATACATTTCTCATTTCTATATAAATATTATAGCTACATTATTTTTTTGTTATCCAAAGCTGTACTATCAAATAATTTTGTAGACAAAAAAAGCATCACCTCTATATGGTGAACTCAAACATTAACAATATATAATTCTTAAGTTCCATACTGTCAAATATATTCAAGTGCTAAATTATTAGCTTAATAAATGGTCATACTTTCTTTTATCGTTATTATATTTTGCTATTTCTTCGATAAGACCAACTCCTTTTACAAATACTTTAATATAATATATATTCCTATTTTGGCTTCATTATACGTGTTTTTTTTCTAATTTGTCAAGTAAAAATTTCACCAAAGCTCATAATACTTATTTGGCATTAAAAAATGGCTGAACATTCATCTACAAATTTTCAGCCATTCTTGTTTTTGAGTTTACAAGATTATTTTACTTTGTTTCCTTACCATATCAATAGTATATACCTTCTATGCTATTGTAATATCCTTATTCAAATAAACATCTTGAATGGCGTTAATTATTTCCACACCTTCCTTGAATGGTTTTTGGAATGCCTTCCTTCCAAGAATTAAGCCACTTCCACCTGCCCTTTTATTAATAACTGCTGTTTTTACAGCTTCTGCCAAATCATTTTCTCCTGATGGACCTCCTGAATTAATTAAAGGAATTCTGCCCATATAGTTATTCAATATTTGATATCTAGTGAGATCAATGGGATTTTCAGAGCTAAGTTCTGTATATATTCTTTCATCAAATTTACCATAATCACTTTCGCCCATATTCAGCGCCTTAAATCCACCGTTGTTCATTGGTAATTTCTGTTTGATGATATCCGCACCAATAGTTACACCCAAATGATTTGCTTGACCTGTAAGATCTGCCGAAGCATGATAATTCTTATCTTTGTTAAATGCATCATTTCTTAAATAACACCATAATATAGTGAAAAGTCCCTTAGAATGTGCATATTCAAACATCTCACTGGTCTCTATAATTTGTCTGTTAGATTCTTTGGAACCAAAATAGATAGTAGCTCCAATTCCCGCAGCTCCCATATTGTATGCCTGATCTACTGAAGCGAATTTTATCTGGTCAAATGTATTTGGATAGGATAATAGCTCGTTATGGTTGACTTTTACAACCAATGGTATTTTATGAGCATATTTTCTCGATACAATTGATAAACCTCCTAAGGTAGATACAACGCCATTACAACCAGCTTCTATCGCAAGTTTGACAATATTCTCAGGATCAAAATATAATGGATTTTTAGCAAATGATGCACCAGCAGAATGTTCAACTCCTTGATCAACAGGCAATATAGATATATAACCACTCTCACCTAATCTTCCAGTACTATATAATCTATTTAAGTTCACTAAAACCCTATTATTTCTATCTGATTGTGCAAAAATATCATCAATGGTATTACAATTAGGTATTGCTATTTGTTCCTTCTTTATTTTAGGATTTTTAAAATCAAGAATCTGTGAATCCTCACCTAGTAAATCGTATATTTTTTTAGTATCTAACATTTTTATACCCCTTTCTGTTACATAGTTATGCTTATTTGATAATGATATTCATTATTAATTATATTGTAAATCTATAGATTATAGATGTCAATAGCAATATACTAATAATTAGAATTATAAAAGCACTTTTAATATATTAAATACTAAAAGTGCTTTTATTTCTATTGACTATGTCTCTACCTATAATTTATGGCTTTGTTAATTTTTAGCAAGTGCTTTCACTACTTTATACCCCTTCATATCAACATATAGTTCTCCAGCATATGGATTCCTTTTGGTTTTCACAATCTTATAAATCATAAAAACAAGTACAGAAGCATTAGCTACTAATGCCGCCAAACTCCAAATGGTTAACGCTGTAGTATTATATGTTGATGAGACAGCAAATCTACCCTTATCAATAAATGCAGGGAAAGTCTGCGCGAACATACACCATAAAGCTAATGTTTGTGCTCTATGCTGTAACCAAGCACCTTTACCAATAGTAAATGCACATACAGTAGGAGCTAATAGTAAAGCAAAACCACAATACCATGCATGACCCGGTAAGCAGTTATATGTATAAGCAAAATTCCAGATATCATAAGCTACAATCCAGAACCACATCATATCCGGCCATAACATATCTTGGCTTTTATCTTTTTTGGTTGTTTTACGAATGCAGATTCCAAACCATCCAGTAATAGTAATTATATTAATAATACCAGCTGCCGCATTCATATAATTCCATGCTCCCCCAACTACATACATTGACTCATCCGCAAGAAAACCTCCGATAACATAATTAGCACCTATTTCGATATCACGTACTACCGCTTCACAGATATTGATTGCAAGAATAAGTGGTGGAAAACAAAGTGCAATAGGATTATTGTAAAGGTGCCATTGTTTATCGGTCCTTTTGTTTTTTCCATGTAAATGCCTGATACACCAAAAACCAATACAACCCGCAGTAGAAGAATATACCTTAACAAGATGAAACCAATCCGTATAAGTAGTATCTTTTAATACCGTAAACCAAAGAACAGAAAGTACAATAGGCAAAATGACAAAACCAATAAACCCCGCTACAATAGATCTCCTTGTTACTTCGTTCAAAGCAAATAATACAGCAAAAACTACTATCCAGACAAGCCAAACAGAAATTACGGACGCACCGCTTTCAAAATTAAATGTAAACATTTTAACGCTTCCCCTTATATCATACTCTACGTTTATTATTAAATAGTAAACGCAGGCTATAAAATGTCATGCGTCTCTGTGGTTATACCATTATAGAACGTATGGCCTTTGTTAAAATTATAACATTTACATATTTTGTCGTCAATAATTATGTTTTTTCCGCATTATTTTCTGCATAAGTCACATAATTTTTCACAAATATTTGGTTATTATTTGATTTTTTCTCTAATCTATCTTTTTCAATAGCATTCATTCATTATTTGGCGTTATTCAAAGCATCTTTAACACCATCTATAATCCCCTGTGATGAATATGATGCCCCACTCACAGCATCAACCTCAGTGCTTTGGTTTTCAATAATTTTATCTGGTATAGCATTATATGCTCTATCAAACCACTTCCTATCATCATTTTGTTCTGTAACTTCCACCGATATAATCTGTTCACTCTTTACTGTTATTTGAACCACTATTGTATCTCTAAACCCTTCACCTTCGCCTACGTAGATACCATCTGCTATACCTACAGCATCTCCTATGTTTTTAGTATTTTCTTCTGTAATAACTTTTGTCTCATCCCACTGAGAAGGTAACTTTTCAGTTTCTGTATGTTGATTATTTTTGACCTCGTGAGATTCAGGTACAATAAAGACATTATACGCAATAAATGCTAAAATCAATATGGATACTATTGTGGTGATAATTCCAATATATTTGTTTTTTCCTTTTTTTGCAAAATCCATTTTGCCATAACTTAGGGCACCGTCTACAGGACAACTTGTAATACACTGGAAACAATTGATACATTGAGGCGATCGCAAATTCCCACATTTTGATATTTCAATATTCATGGGACATATATTATCGCACTTCTTACAACCTACACATAGAGATTCGTTCCTCTTGATTGTAAAAGGTCTAAATATACTAAACAGACCATACCTGGCTCCTTGATAACAGAAGTAATTACAAAATGGTCTTTCAAAAAATAGACCAACTATTAAAAAGAAGCATATTACTGCAATTGAACCAATGTTAATCATATGAAATGATAATAATCTTAAAAAATTTGCCCTAGGATCAAACGCCATAATATTAAATATTAAATCCGTTGCTACTACTAACACAAGTCCAAGTATTATGTATCTAGTAAATTTCAAAATCTTATGTATTGTCCTTGGCATTTTCTTTTTCTTGATACCTAATAGACTTCCTACCTTACTGAATATATCCTGTATGAATCCAAAAGGACAAATCCAACCACAGTAGAATACTCCAGATAAGAGGGTCAAACCTAAAAATACTAGCATAACCACTTCAAAGTTAATTAATAATGAAGTTATTGTTAAAACAAAACATAAAATTTGAACACTCAATCTATATTTTTGAATTTTTTTCTTCATAGTAACCTTTCCTTTCATATTTTAGTTGTTATTATAATACATTTTTATCTATAGAATTCACCTCATAGAATTTCTACTATTATAATCATCATACATTCAATAACCCTTCTAATTCTACCACAAAATTACGTGAAGATTGTGTTAAAGTTGTGGTAGTCTTTAAAATGATAAAAGGCACCCCATAATCAGGTACCTTTAATTTAATCATTGATATTCAACTTATTTATTTTGCCCTCTAACAAAGTTAGAAACTACCGTTGTAAGTGGAACTGGCGCAACTTCAAATGAACCATCATTATTTATTGTTATTAGAGTTCCGCCCCTTTGAGTATAACTTTTTTTAATATTTTTATATGCCAAAAAGTCAATTGACATCCCATATGTCATCATGACACCTTTATAAGTTAGGGAAAGGGTATTTAAATGGTCATGACCACAGAACATCCCTTTGATTATACCATTTCGAACTGCCTTTTCAAAAAAATCAGGTTGATACTTAGATATTCCAAAATAGTCATTGCTTTCTCCAATACTCCCAAAATGATAATCAACACTTGTATCTCCCAGTTTCATCTTCTCATAAGCTTCCTTGAATTCTGGCAATGGCATATGGAAAAATGCTAAAGCTTTTAAATCATCATTTTGTTTTCTTAATACGGATAGTTCTTTCATACACCATGCTGTTTGATCTTCATGAATACAGTCAAATCCACTGTAGAACCATCCATCCCTGTACATATTGGAATCTAAGATTACAAGAGCCATTAGTAACTTTTCATTGTCAACTAATTTTATTATATAATTGCCTTCTCCAGTAAGGTCTTTTTCACCCTTAGCAAAAATACTATATTTCCCCTCTATTATAATATCTGAGATTTGATTTTTATCCCCTTTTGACCCCATTTCAATATCATGATTGCCAAATAAAAAAGCATAAGGAATCTGAAATGAATCCATAAATTCAACTAATTTTTTAGCCTGCTTTATATTATTTCTAGTACCAGATTTAAATATAAAAGGAAAAATACTGTCTCCTGTTAAAATAATTAAAGAAGGTTTTGTTTGTTTAACTAATTTTGTAACAGCATCCATACCTAATTCATCTTGTTTTCTAGATAATACACCAAATCCGAAGTGCAAATCAGTTAATTGTAATATCTTATATGGTTTATTACCTATATTGATTGCAAAATGATTGTCTACATCTTTGTAGAACATAGGATTATCATACATACCTTAATCCCTCCTATTATATATTGATCTTATATGGTTAAGTTAATGGCATCATGGCACCAACTGCACAGATTATAGTAGATACTACCATGATAACTTGGAATGCCATTGTTCCGAATCTGCCACAGATTGGACTAGCACCAGCTTTTTTCCTTGATTTGTTATATGTAAATACCAACATGACTGCAACCAGAACAACTACTCCTGACATTATTCTTGTCAATATGATGAAACTATTTACACCAAATATGGCAAATAGTAATGATGGTATTGTAGCAAGTAACCAACATACCTTATTATTTATTCCAATCTGTTCATGGACAACATCACGAAGACTTAGTGTGTTTGACCAAAATGTGGTTAAAAGAGCAAACAATGAAAATAATCCTGCGAGTATAGCTGCCCAACGTCCAATATTCTCACCTAATTGAAGATATGCAAGTTCTTTATCCAGTGAACCTTTTACCCCTAACAGTACAGTTGTTGTCACAATCAACACAAATATTGATGATATAGCAAAACCTAAGAAAATTGAAGTTCTAATTTTTTTAACATCACCTTTTAATCCTTTCACCGATTGGATAACAGCTTGATTTGCAGAAGTTGCAAAAACCACCATGCTATATAATCCCAACAGATTATTGATTTGTATTTTGGATGCTTGAACAGTATTTATTGGTTTCATAAAAGTTCCAATACTTATAGTTATTACTATTACTATCAAAACAGAAACAGTATATTTTTGAGCAATACCCACAGCCTTCATTCCCATAAAAACAACTATACCAGCTAAAAGATAATATATCACCTGAGCCATAGAAAATGATATATTCAGCCAATTGCAAATTATTTGAGCTCCCCCGTTGATATTACCGCTAACTCCAACTACAATTGCTAATCCATAAACTGTAAACATAATCCAACTAAATATTTTTTTACCTTTCCCCTTAAACAATTCACCTTCAAAACTTTTAACAAGCTGAACACCACCATTATTATATGACAACTCAGCAATAATCAAATGTAAAACAACATTAATAAAATATGCTAATATTACCATCACAACAACGTCTCTCAGACTATTTTTCGTTGCTAGAAAAGGTACTGCTATAATACCCGTACCGATACTGTGTCCAACAATCATACTTGTAGCTTCGTACACAGTAAAATCAGCTTCACTTTTTATTTTCATTTTTGTCCTCCCAATTAAAAATTATAATAATGGTTTTATCTTATGCTTTTTTATTACCTAAAATGTATTCTGCCAATAATAACATATTGCAATTAAATCATACTTATTTGATTATAGCATATTTCATTGATAGAATAAAACCACCCAGCCAGTTTTTACACTTTAGGGTGGTATATTTTGTTACTCTTATTTATAAAAATTATAGCTACTGAACTTAATTACTATTACTATTTGTTTTCTGCTACAACTTTTTTATATGTTTCAGTATCTGCATATATCTCATCTTTTAATGGATTAAGTTTATTTTTACGTATTTTATTGAATTGATAAGCTACAAGTGCAGCATTTGTGATCAAAGCCAATAAACTTAAAATAAAAAATGCATTAGGATTATGAGTAGTAGCTACTGGAGCTATACGGTCTGCAAATGAAGGTACTGTCATAACAAACATAATCCACAAAGCAAGTGTCTGAGCTCGATGCTGTAACCATGCTCCTCTTTTAATGAAGAAAGCTGGAATTGTACATGAAGCTAATAACGCTAAACCACAGTAAAATGAATGATCAGCTATACAATTGTATGTATAAGCAAGATTCCATACATCATAGGCAATAATCCAAGCCCAAATCATATCTGGCCAAATCATATCCTTTGATTTGTCTTTTGAGATGAATATTCCAACCCATCCGCAAATAGCGATAACATTAAGAATACCCGCTATACCATTCATAATATTCCATGATCCTGACATTACCCAAAGATTATCTATGTACTTACCATCCCATGCTCCATATGCAAAACATTGAAAATCTCGAAATGAAGCTTCAAGTATATTCAGACCTAAGATTAAAGGCGGAAAACATAATGCCCACTTTTTCTTTGCCAGTGAAGGAATATAACGAATAGCCATAAAACCAAGACACCCTGCAAGAGCTGAATAGGTTTTCACCCAGTTAAACCAAGTTCCCGTACCATATTCATTACCTGGAGCTGCTGTTGTTGGCCAAACTGAGAAGGTTAATACTATAGGAACGATTAAAAATAATACAATTCCCCCCCATTTTGTAGAACGACCAAGTTCATTAAATGCCATTAAAGCAAAGACAACAAAAAGCCAAATCGCCCATCCTGAAAAACTTGTTGCTTCATATAAAATACCCATATTACTGCGCCTCCTAAAATAATTGATTATAACATTGATATAATTTTAACATATTTGTTCGTAGGCAACTATAAATTGTTACATAAAATATTGTAAATTTAGTTTCTTTATTGTCTACAGACATAATTTTATGTCACAAACATTATAATTTTACTTTATATTGTTATATATGTCAAATAGTTTTAGAAGTTTTATTTCCTTTCTTGTTAACATTTATTCAACTTCATATATAATGATTCAATATCAATATTATTTATTCAAACAAATTCAACAAATTATTATATTATAAAACATTTAACTTTTTTGTAAGTTTATGTTATTATATAATTGTATTTATATATTTGGAGGTTAAATATGAAACAATTAAGATTATTGTACTTTAATTTTAATGGTCGTCTGAATCGCCTAAGGTATTTTTTGTATGGCATACCCTTATCTATAATAATGGGTCTAGCTTATTTAATAACAATGAATACCATTGATGATGCATCGATAACTAATACATATATTATTATGGGTATTTATTTTTTAATACTTATAATATGTTCCATTTCAGGATTAACACTCACTGTGAGACGATTACATGACCTGAATAAAACTGGATGGTTAGTACTGATTCAATTTCTCTCTCTAATTCCAGTCTTAAGAATTATCTCTGGAATTTTTGGATTATATCTTCTTTTTGCCCGTGGTACTGATGGAGAAAACGAATATGGTGATAACCCGTTGAATTATGATGATTATCCATTCTACGACCAAAGCATAGAATAAACATTCTATGCTTTTACAATTTTTGATTATATATTTATAAAATGTTATGACTTCTTAATAAATCTAAAGTCACATACCTTATCTCCATATCCTAAAGTCTTCTTTCGATCCCAAATAATATTTTTCATGTTACCATACATGTAATCATCTACTTGACAAAAAATGGGAACCAACTCCATACAATGTTCTTTTTTCATGATATCTACGTATAAACAGCTTTTCGCATGAAATTCCATAGTTTTGTTATCATTACTTATCCATTTCATATTCCATCCTGGTTTGCAGAAACTATTTTTGATAGCCATAGGACACATTTTACGAAATATAGCATAACCAAAAGGTATCTTCCCAATAAATCCAAAAAAAGATGCCATTCCTTTATTAGCTATTATTGCAGATTCTTTTATAGCTTCGATACTTCTTTCTCTTGTATATCCAAAAGCAAGCATTTCCTTATAAACAGCTATAGATGGTAATATAGCCTTTTTCATGTGAACAGCCATTTTCTTATCTGATAAATCATGTTTATCAATCAACGCCCCCAACCTTTTTTCTATTTTTGTTATCATTTCTTTACTCTCACTTAATTGACCTTCAAACAATATATATTTCATTGAGCTTTTTTTTAAGATTTTATTATTGTTCATATACATTTTCCTCCGATAAATCATAATAGTGTGTACAACAAGCATTAACTAATTCATAATCATGAGTAATCAATAAAATAGTTTTGTTCAATAAAGCTGCATTTTTTATTGCTTCGGCTAAAATTTCCATATTTCTATAATCCAGCCCACTGCTTGGTTCATCTAATATCAATATATCTCTATCAGACAATAATCCACATAGTATTGAAAGTCTTTGTTTTTGTCCTCCTGATAATGCATAAGGGTGTTTATCCCTTATATCATATAGATTAAATAACTTCAAAAACTCTCTTGCTTTTTCTAATTTTTCATGTGATCCATCTATACCTATCAATATTTCTTTTTCTATGCTGTTGGTAAAAAATTGGGTCTGGGTTTCATTAGCACTATACCATACTTTTTTATTTCTTTTTTTATGATTGTATTTCTTATCATTTATTATAATATTGCCTTCAGTCTCTTTGTACATACCACTTATGACTTTTGCAAGTGTTGTTTTTCCTGCTCCATTAGTTCCCAATACAGCTATTATCTGACCAGCATATCCTGAAAAAGAACAATTCTCTATAATGCTTTTACCTTTAATGCTTAATGATACATCTTTAAGTTCTATTAATGACTTATCCTTTTGTTTAACAGATATATTTCTCAATGAATTGATTTTTGTCTTATGTGGGCAACGTATCCCTAATTTTTGTTGCTGTAACAAGCTAATTTTCATAATTTCATCTTTTGTGTATTCTTTAACGATTTTTCCATCTTCAATATATAAAAATCTATCTACAATATTCATGAGATAATATATTCTATGTTCTGCAAATACCATTGTAGTTCCATTGTTCTTAAATATTTCAAGAATATTTTTCAGATTATCAATACCCTCTGTATCAAGATTTGCTGATGGTTCATCAAAAATCAATATTTTTGCTTTTGTTACCATTGCAGAGGCAATAGCTACTTTTTGTCGTTCACCACTTGATAGTTCAGATAAATCTTTATCTTGTAAATCTTGTAATTTAAGTTGTTTCATTATATCATTGGTACAAGTCACAATCTTATCATGCCTTAATCCATAATTCTCACATGCAAAGGCAATCTCACCTTCTACTTTATTAGAAAAGAATTGTGTCCTTGGGTCTTGAAATACACTACCTACTTTTTTACCTCTTTCCCACATAGGGAATTCCTCTGCATTCTTGCCGTTTATATGTACATTACCTTGAAGATTTCCATTTTCAAAGTAATTAGGGATTAAGCCATTGATAGTGCGTATTATTGAAGTCTTACCATTACCAGATGGTCCTATGATGGCTATAGATTCTCCTTTTTCAACCTTTAGGGATACCTCCTTCAAACATAGAGATTGATCATATGCAAAAGAGATATTTTCTAGTTTAATCATTTCAGTCCTCCTCCAAGTAACAAATAACAAAATGCAGATACTATTAGTACTATACCAATAAAATCCTTTACACCCTTATTGTCAATGTAGTAACTCCCTCTATTACATGGAGCTTGTATCCCCCTAACCACAGCAGAAGCTGATAATTGATCTGCTGTGTTGATACTCATCATTAACATTGGTACTAATATATACTCATAGGTTTTCATAGGGTGTAGAATAATGTTTTTACTACCAATCAAATCACGATTATACATTGATTCCTTTACACCTTTTATAGCAAACCTGACTGTAGGAATGAATCTACATGTAACCAATACTCCTAATATAAAAGGTTTTGGAATATGTATCCTAGATAAAAATGCACTTATTACGCCTGGTGAAGTAGTAACAACATCATGCATAGCCATAAAAATTGGTGTTAGCCACCAGAACATAAAAACATAGAACTCAGAAAAACCTATAAAGGAAAACATATATGTACGACTTAACCATCGAATAATACTTAAACCTATATATAGCGGTATATATCCTTTCAATACCTTATATTTTCTTTGTATCAAAAAACTGCAAGTCAATCCTATAAATAAAACAGGCATGTATTCCACATTTCCCACCATGAATGTACCAAATATTGTAATAATCAATATTATTAGTTTAGTAGCCATTGAATATTCCCGTTTTTTCATGGTTTCCACTATAATACTCCTGCTTTGTCAAAATGTCTTTTAGATAATTTGGTACCGTAATAACTTCCTAAAAATCCTCCCATTGCAGCAAAAGCGAATATTATGATTAACCATTTTGGATTAGTATAATAGCATTTATAGTTATTGATATATTCCATAGACATTCCGCCTTGTACAGATGCTTTTACATAATTATCCCACATCACAAGTATCGGTAATATGGATGTACCAACGAATGCTGCGCTAAAAAAAGTCCAAGTTTTTATTATTTGTTTATCACTGAGCCTTCTATATAGAATCAATTCACAAATGAGTCCTACTAGAATCAGATATATACTTATGAACCAATAACCCATCATAAGATAAACTAGTGCAAGAATTATACTATATACTAATGTTACTAGTGGTTTTTTTATTTTCTTGATCATTACCACATATATAGGTGCTGATAAAAAACATACTATACCTGATGATAATACCAAACTAAAGAACTCATTAACCATTGAAACAGCATTGATAGCTACCTGTATCACTACTATTAAAACACTCAGAATAACCATTGTTATTATATCTTTCACAGAAAATTTATTTGTTTTTTTCACTTACTTGTCCTCCTCTTATTTGTCTAATAATCCTATAGTTGCCATCCAATAGCTTCTTCTCTTGCTAAGATAAATCTCTTATATATACCTTCTTGTGATATTAGCTCTTTATGTCTTCCAGCTTGTTCTATTTGACCATCATTTATAACAAGTATTTGGTCAGCATGTTGTACTGTACTAAGGCGATGAGCAATCATAATTACAGTTTTGTTCTTAGTTAGTTCTTGTATTGCAATCTGCAGATTCTTTTCATTTTCTGGATCCACACTTGCCGTTGCTTCATCTAAAATGATTATAGGAGCATCTTTCAATATGGCTCTTGCAATAGATATTCTCTGTTTCTCTCCACCAGATAGACTACCGCCTCCTTCACCAACATATGTATCGTAGCCATTAGGAAGAGCTTCTATAAAATTATGACAACACGCTTTTTTAGCAGCTTCTTTAACTTGTTCTAAGGTAGCATCTGGCTTACCGAAACGAATATTATTAAATATTGTATCTTCGAATAAATACACTTTTTGAAATACTGTACTAAAATTATTCAATAAACTTTCACATGTATATTCTTTTACATTATGTCCACCAACTATTACTTTTCCCCTGTCAACATCGAAAAAACGTGTTATAAGACTGCAAATAGTTGTCTTTCCACTACCTGAAGGACCAACTATGGCCGTGGTAGTATTCTCAGGTATTCTTATATTCATACCTTTTATGACTTCTTGGTCGTCATAAGAAAAATATACATCCTTTAATTCTATATCATAATTATTTATATCAATGGTAGCTCCATCTTCATCCATGATAGGCGTATTATATAGATTATCTATCCTATCAAGTGATGCTTCTATTACCCTAGTTAAAGATGATACACTTCCTACAATTTCCATTTGTTGATATATGATAAAACTGGCAATAAGAAGAGTAAAGCATTTTACCATAGTTATTTCCCCATCAATAAAAAGGTACGGAACAACAACTATTATTGATGATGCCGCAATTTTAAATACTAGTTGATATAATGCTGTCAGGCTTGAAAATACACTCTCTAGCTTTATATTAGCTTTAGAACTTTCTTCAATAGCATCTTTGACGCCTTCACTTGAATAACCTCCAAGATTATATGCTTTAACAACTCCCATTCCTTGTATATATTCTAATATAGAAGAAACCAGACCAGCTTGAGCTTTTTGTCTTCTTGGTGATAGTATTTTGCTCTTTTTTTGCATGTATAAATATATGAGCATAGCTATGACGATTCCACCAATAGTTATCAAACCGATATGCCATTCATACACTAATATCCACAAAGATATAACTGTACCATGTACTAGCCCATTGATTACTTTATCGAATATAGTTACAGATATGGTTTCAATATCACCTAATGTAGTAGTTGTGGTAGCTGTTATTTCACCTAATACATTATCATTAAAATATCCCATCTTGACTCTTTTCATTAGTTCGCCTATTTCTAATCTTTTATCCTGACACATATTAAAACTAGATAGTACACGTTTTTGATTAGATATGTTGGAAAATATGATTTTACCTACTATACTAACTACCATTACCAGAAAAATAATAATAACGTCATTCATATTAATTACTTTTGTACCTTCAACAGACATTAGTAACCAATTAATAAGCATTATAACCGCCATAAAAGATGCAATTTCAAAATTAGACCTAATAAAACTTGATATTAGTGATAATATAATATCTTTACGATGTTTTCCTGAGAAATTAAGCAGTCTCTTAAATAACTTTATCATTTAATGATACCTCCTCCATACTATCTTTATATCCTACATGGGCTTCCCATAAATCTTTATACAATTCACAGTTTTTCAGGAGACTAATGTGATTTCCACAACCTTCTACTTGTCCATTATTCATAACAATTATTTGATCTGCATTAACTATCGTAGATAGTCTATGAGCTATTACTATTAGTGTTTTACTTTTTATTAGCTGATTTATAGAATTTTGTATTCTATTTTCATTTTCTGGATCTGTAAAAGCTGTTGCTTCATCTAATAATACTATTGGGGCATCTTTTAATATAGCTCTGGCTATTGCAATTCTTTGTCTTTCCCCACCTGATAATTTGCCTCCGGCATCACCAACATTAGTATCATAACCATGTGTTAGAGTCATGATAAAATCGTGGGCACTTGCTTTTTTAGCTGCCATTTCAACTTCTTTATCTGTAGCATTTTTATTGCCTAGACGTATATTTTCTTTTATAGATAGATTAAATAAGAAATTATCCTGAGAAACATAAGCTATAGTATCCATTATCTGAGTTAGAGGTAATTCTTTAACATCTATTCCTCCTAATTTAATACTACCTTCATTGGCTTCCCAAAAACTAGCTATAAGTTTAGCAATGGTAGATTTACCGCTGCCTGATGGTCCCACTATAGCTGTAATACCCGATGGAATTGTTGAAAAACTAACATCCTTCAATACCTGAACTTCATCATAAGCAAATGATACTTCATCAAATGTTATTGTACTATTTTTAGTTTCTTTTCTACACTCAGGTCTTTTCATTTCTTTTACCTTCAGTATATCTGCTATCTCTTTAACAGTGCTATCAACCATAGCTAAACTGTCTGTATATTCTAATGCTTGAATAAGCGGCTTGATAAGGCTCATGGATAAAATGATGCATGTAATAAGCACAGGTATGGTGATACTACCATTCATATATAGATATGTTCCTAGAGGCAAAACTCCAATTAGAGATGTAGGCATTATACAAATTGCTATTATGTAATATCCATTAGTTTTCTTAAACCATTCACTTTTAGATTTACTATTTTCTTCTACAGCATCTATATATTTTTTATAAGATCTTGCTGATTGATTAAACATTTTTATTACTTCAATACCATTTATATATTCAACTATAGCTCCATCCATATTTTTTCCTGCTTTTAAAACTCTAGCATAACGGGTTTCATAATCTTTCATCATACCCATATAACATATGAGTCCTATTGGAATTGTAGCTAATGCAATTAATGCCAATCTCCAATCCAATGTAAAGAAATATATTGACAGACATATAGGTATCAACAGATTAGATGTCAATTCTGGAATCATATGGGCTAGAGGCAACTCTATCTTCTCCACAGTATCGACAATCACAGTTTTAAATTTTCCTGATGGTGTATCAAGAATATATCCCATAGGCACTTTAGAAAGCTTTTCAGTTATCTCTTGCCTAATGTTCTTTAAAATCAAAAATGCACTTCTATGAGATAGCACAGTTGACATTGTTGAAAAAATAACCTTACCAAAATAACCAATTAAAGCTATGAAAGCTATATAGCCAATATATGTCCATGTATAATTATTTTCAAATAATCTATTTATTAGCTTAGATACTGCAAAATAAGGTATTATACCAAATCCCACACCAGCTATTGCAAGTAGTACTGAAACAACCATCTTTTTTTTACATTGTTTTGCATAACTCAAAATCCAGCTGATACTATTTTGTTTCTTATCTTTCAAAACATATCTTCCTTTCTTCTTCATCTATATATATATTGAACATAAACTTATTTAAACTTAATTATGCTATCCCATCCAGTATTAAAGAAAAGTGCCAATTGCTCTATATATGATGTAGCTTCATCTTTTGGCATATCATGTGCAACTGTTTCAAATACCGCTGTAAAATATGCACTAGTCAACATATGGTGTAATTGTTTGTTAACATTTCCTTCTAGTTTTCCTAATTTTCTAAGGGTTTCATAGTATTCTGTTGTTCTTTCAACCTCTATATTTACTAAATCATTGATGAAATTTTGATATTTTGTACCATCCGCACAACAAATCAATAATTTGAACTCATAAAAATTATCATAGATATAGTCCATGAAATATCTTAAATATTCAGTAGACAAATCTTTGGTATCAATAGTCTTTTCACTATCAATAAGGTCAAAATGAGAATCTTGAGCACCTCTGAACATCGAATATAACTCTTCGGCTACATTTCCTACAAGTCCATCAAATAATGCTTCTTTATCCTTGTAATATCCATAAAATGCTCCTAATGTAAAACCTGCTTCATTAACTATTTTTCTTAGTGATGCACTTTTAAAACCATTCTCTAGAAACTCTTGCTTACCTATTTTCATTAACTTTTCTTGTGTTTTAGTATTAGTTTTCATAATAACTCCTCCTCAATATAGCACTGATATATATCACTGCTATATTATCATTAATGATAATGATTGTCAATAATATTTATTTAAAGTATATAATAAAATGTATACCCCTACCCTACCGATGACATAATATGCTTATATATACGTATCTTGCTAATTCATATCAACTATAGTATTATCTAGGATGTGCACTAAATTATTTATTGTAATCAGATTAATTTCTTGAATTTTGTATTTATAAACCAAGGAGAATTTTAATAATGAATAAAATTAAATTTTGTATATTTTTATTATTAATATGTTTAAGTGGATGCTCTGCAAAAACAGCTAATAATAATATTATTACTAGCCTTAATCTAGAATTTGATACTTTTACATCTGATGATTCAGTACCTATAACAAATGTTCTATTAGATGAAGAAGAAATAAACGAGGCAAACTGGAATAACCATCCAGCTATTAAAGAAATCAGAGAAATATATAATACAATAGAAGTCTCCATAAAATCAAATAAACTATTTATAACCAATGGAATAAAAGATACTGATTCTCGTTTCACAAAAGATTTTAGTATTTATAAAGATAAAAATCAGATTGTTAAAAAATATATTGAAGAAAGTGGTTCTGAAGATTCAGGATATACAGCAAGTTATTATTTTGACGATGTTAATAAATTACGATTTGTTTTTCTAGAATTAGGAGCTACCAATGGAACTAATGTTGAATATCGATTATATTTTGATGCACAGGAAAATAAGATATGGGAACATGAAACATTGGTAAAAGGACCTGGTTATCCTTTTAGTGATGCGGATGAATATTTGACGATATTAGATCCAGAGAAATTATTTGGAAGTGATATTAACTAACTAACAAATCTCTCAAATATTATTATGAGAGATTTGTATACTAATTTTTACTAGTTTTATACTAGTTAAATATGCATAAAAAAATCATATTTTAATAACTACCTATAATATATGAAATAGCCTTTAATCAAATTCAATGGATATCATTTGATGACCATTAATTTTTTCAATATCATACTCCACTGTACCATCTTTTTCTACATACTCCATATCCACACACTGTGGAACAAGTTGCACTTTCTTAACTTTTTTATTAATCCTAACCTTGCTTCTTACATTATATAAAGGAATTATATCTTCAATTATATCAATTTCCTGACAACCTCTTTCAGGAATATAGTTAAGATAATGAGCAATATATCTATTACTTTTCTCTTGACTATTAATACTAACAAAAAGGGTAGACGGTCCATTATGCTCTATTATTTTATCTTGTAATAGCATATCAACTGCATTTTTCATTAATGTTTTGTACCATTTAGCTCCTCTAATGTTATATACAGAAAATATAGGATTAGCAAAATAAATTACATTTCTATTTTTCACAATACCTGGTCCTTCTACCTCACCCGATGAAGGAGTTTGTCTATGCGAGCAGAAATGTTCATATGTTCTGTCAAAATATGGTTTTATTGTATTAGCAAGTATTCTAGTATCAGCATTAGATTGAATTTCTAAGCCTTTTGCATACATTACATGTTCTGTTTCAGGTAGTCCATTTCCAATTTCTCCTTTTGGGAGTATATAATCTATATATTCATTACATACTGTGATTTTACCTCTTGCTAAATCACCATCAATAGTTTTGATCTGTTCTTCTTTTAGTTTAATACCTGCATCTAAAAAATTATAACGTAATTTATCTTCTGATAAGCCAGACTCAAATGTTGCAATAACCTTACCATCATTTACTATATATGACTCAAGTTTTGCATTAAGGCTTTTATTTACAGGTATATTATCAGGTAAAACCAATAATTTATATTTATTAAAATCACTCATTGTATCAATAATATCAAACTGATATCCTAATTTATCAAAGATTCTCTCAACACCCATTATTGAATCAGGTAAATCAGCTCGATTTGCACCACAGAATTCTTCTGGTGTAAGTACTCCAATATCTGAAATAGACACAACATTTTCACACCAAGGTTCCTTTTCTTCAACCTGAGAATATACTGAACCTATTAAATCATATACTGGTTTGGAAAGTTCTCCACATGGTTCCATTTGGTCACCAATTAGACATTTTGCACCCATAGCCAACATTCTAAAACATTCATATTCTAGCGCTTCTTTATTCTTAAAGGAATGGAAATCTCCCCACTCGGTATGGAATTTACCCGTTTGGGCAAGACAATCCAATGAAAGTGTTCTCGCATATCTCATAGTAATTGGGAAATGTAAATATCCCCAATTCCCACTTGGTAATGTTTCAAGTTCAAAATGTGTATAAGAATCTTTAACTTTTCTTTGCAAAACACCAATATGACTAGTATTATAGAAAATACTTGTATCTGGATTAATATTTCTGATAAAATCACTTATATCAACTTTAAATTCATCAATCATTGCATGGGCATAAGCCATTCTAGCTTCATCATTATATATATCAACACCTTTTTTCTTCATCTTTGCCATACAATCAGCACAAGAGCAATCTGTTGGATATACTATATCAAGGAATATTCCATCAGTATCAAGAGTATCCATTATCTCTTTTATATTTGCCTTCAAAAAATCTCTATATTGTGTATTCACACATAGCACTTGATAAAATCCTGGCTTATATGGCTCTGAACCAATCTGTTTCCCATTTTTATCAATAGCAATCCATTCTGGATGCTCCAGCGATGTAAACATATCCCATTGTACAGTAATATATATTGGAACACGTATATTTATTCTATGACACTCATCAATTATCTCTTTTAATATATTTTTGTTTACTAGACCATGATGTACTCTTTCTGGAAACAATTTAGAGTCGTAATAAAGCATACCATGATGACACCTTGCAAAACATGTTATTGAATTGACATGTGCGTCTTTAAGTGTCTGTGCAAACTTAACAGCATCAAATTTTTCACCAACATCTTTCAATATTTCACTTGTATGAAAATCCAAATGTATCTGGCGAAATCTTAAATTCAAGTTATTCATTTATATCCCCTAGTATAATGAACTATCATAGTATTCATTATACATTTTCCTTTCTTTAATAGTTTTGAATTTAATCAAATCCTGAAAAAGCAATAAATTTTAACCCTTTAATGCTCCTGACATTACTCCTCCAATAATATACTTCTGCATAATAAGGTATAAAACTATTATTGGAATCATGGCTAATACAAATGCTGCAAAAGCCATATTCAGTTTTATACTATACTGTCCAAAGAAAAAATACTGTGTCAATGGAATAGTTCTAACATCAGGTTTTTGTGCAACAATAAGTGAAATCTGAAAATCATTCCAAACTGTCAAAGCATTAAGAACCAACAGTGAGGATGTGATTGGTTTCATAAGTGGAAATACCACTCTCCAAAAAGTATAGAATTTTCCTGCCCCATCAATGTACGCCGCCTCCTCCATTTCTAAAGGAATTGACTTAATAAACCCAGTATAAATAAATATATTATATGCTACCTGAAATCCACTTATAGCTGTGACTAACCCAATAAGTGTATTTAACAGATTCACATTTTTTAATGTCATAAAAACTGGAAGCATAACAACTTGAAAAGGTAGTAATAAAGCTGCTAGAAAGATATAATATAATGCATTATATACCTTGGATTTTGAATTTCTTGCTATTACATATGCTGCCATAGAACTTATTAACATCAATAATACAATACTTAGAATAGTTACTATGGTACTATTTTTAGTAGCATTGAAAAAATTCGATATTTGAATCGCTTCTTTAAAATTTTCCAAGTATATTGATGTAGGAAATGCAATTCCCGTGACAGCTGTTTCTTGGGGGGATTTGATTGCATAAACTATAGCTATGTAAAATGGAGCTATAAAAACAAGAGTTATTAAGAATTTTCCTAAAAAAACAAAAACACCTTTTAATTTTGATGACACTATAACTCAACCTCCCTTTTTCGGAGAATAACCGTAACAATACTAGTAATTAAAAAGATTCCTAACATCATTAATACTGCAGCTGCTTGTCCATAACCTGCCCTATTATATGGGAAAGTATAATTATAGACATACATTGCAAAGGTTTCCGATGCTCTTCCTGGTCCTCCTTTAGTTGCGGCCATAGCATAATCAAATATTTTAAGACCCCATCCAAGAAATAACACAACATTGACTGTAATAGCAGGAAATATCATTGGCAACGTTACGTTCCAAAATCTTTTAAAAGCTCCTGCACCATCTATTACAGCTGCTTCATAATACACATCTGGTACTCCGTGTAAAGCTGCAAGGTAGATAAGCATAGCATAGCCAATATCTCTCCACATTCCCATAATTGATATACCTAACATTACTGTTTTTGTACTTCCCAATAAATTCTTAATACCAAAATATGTGTTGAGCACATCACTATATAAATATGACCATATGAAACCAGTCAATACAAGACTTATAATAAATGGCATAAATATCATAGTCCTAAAAGTTTTGTTTACAGCAGAATTTTTTTTCAAACAAATTGCAATCAATAGACCAATAACATTATTTCCGATTAATGTTATGATAGTGTAGACTAATGAATTAGATATTGGTTTTAGAATTGTTGGATCTTTTAAAACTTTAATATAATTACTGATTCCTATAAATTTATATGTTGGTGAAAATCCATCCCAATTTGTAAAGGAATATTTGATACCATTTAAAAATGGTAAAACTACTATAAATGAAAACAAGAGTAATGCAGGGAGAAGGAATAATAAATTCCAAACTCCTTTCTTCATAGAAGACTTATTCATTGCCAACTAACCTCCAATGTCAATGCTTTAACTGTAAACATCAAAATATTTTGAATACTAAATGTATGATATTAAAATATTTAATTTAATATCATACATTTATTCAGTTTTATTATTCTATTGAGTTAAACTCTTTTACTAATTTTTCTATATACTTATCAACTTCTCTATTAGGATCAGCGGCAAATTCCTCCTGCCATTTTCTAAATGTAGCATTTCGCTGACCTACAAATATATCTTCTGCTTCATAATTATATGTTTTTTTAGATTCTGCAATCTTCATTACATCTACAGTTATAGGATTGATACCTTCAGTTGGAACTTCTTTAACACATGTAATTTGTGTACCATCTGCATTATCGATCTTTGCTCCTTCAACTGAAGCACGAAATTCTAATAATTTTAAAGCTTCTTGTTTATGTTTAGTTTGTGAACTTATCATATATGAACCACTTGAAGCAAGGCCTAATAAAGATTCATCTGGATTGTCAGAGTTAGGCGTTGTAAAAAATCCTATTTGGGCATCTGGTGCAAGGTTACTTATCTCACGAATTTCCCATGTTCCTTGAAGAAGCATAGCAGCTTCACCTTTAATTAACATTGTACGAGCTTTAGTTGCATCTATTCCAAAGTCATTTTCACTAGAATAATCAAGTCTTTCTTTATATCTTTGTATTGATTGTATAAACTCTTCATAATCAGAAAACTTCTTAGTTCCTTCTGTAATTTCTTTAAACATTAATGGGTTACTAGCAAGTGGTGAACCATAAAAATCACTTTGAATATTACATTGAGCAGTCCATCCATCTTTGAAACCATTAGCAAATGGAACAATACCATTTTCATCTAATATAGCTACTGCTTCCATTAGCTCACTATGTGTTTTAGGTATTTCAATTCCATATTTGTCAAATACATCTTTATTATAGAATACTCCCATTCCTTCAAGTACAGTAGGAATTCCATAGACTTTTCCATCTATCTTCATAGAACTAATAGCTGATTCATATATATTATCAATAAATGGCTGATCTGATATATCCATTATATGTCCCGCTTTAATAAGCTCTAAATACATTTTTGGACGCCCCATAATAATATCTGGTGCATCACCTGCGGCAATCTTTGTTTTAAGCATTGTATCAAATTGATTAAAATCTATCCCCTGCACTTCATATTTCACATTTGGATTAAGTGCTTCAAGAGCTTCTATTTGTTTTTTAAATGTATCTCTAGCAGATTGTTCACCAATATGATGAAATATTGTTACCACAACTTGTTCTGATTCCATATCTTTTATCTTATCTTGTGAATTATCAGATGAATCTACTTTCTCTTTTTTACCACACCCTGTAAACAAACTTAAAATAGTTACCAATACAACTATAATTACTATAACTTTCTTCATTATGTGTATTCCTCCCTTTGTTTGATAACATAAGCTTACTGTATCAATCTAATAATAACAATTAGAGATATTTTACATTATATTAGATTTTTTTACCTAGTTTAATATATTGACTAGGAGAAACACCTTCATTTTTTTTGAATACTTGATAAAAGTAAGAATAATCCTTATATCCAACAGCTTTACACACTTCAATTATTTTACTTCCAGGTTCCGTTAACATTTGCTTTGCCTTACTCATACGTATATCTGTCAATATTTCCACAAAGTTATTGCCTGTTTCTTTCTTTAGAAGACGACTTAAATAAGAAGGGTTTATAGATATATATTCAGCAATTTCTGTTAGTGAAATATCCTTTTTATAATTTTGACTGATATACGAGATAGCACTATTGACCGTAGGATTATTAATTTTTTTATGCATACTTGTACATTTTCTTATATATAAAAGATATGATTTCAGGTAATTCTTTACTTGTTTAACATTAGAAAGAAAATCTATTTCATTGATAAGTTTATTTACACTCTTGTTAACCTGTGATTGCTCATATATATCCACGATATAATGTCTCATCAGCGTTATACATATTTCTGATATCAGACATTTTATAGCAAATATATTACCGTTTGCATTGGCAACAATTTTATTAATTATTTTATCAATTTCTTGATTAATGTTTGATTCAGACATATTTTTGATTACATTATAAAAACTATCAAGGTCGTTTATCATGGTATTATCATCTGCTATATTCATTAATTTAAAATCATTTGAGAACATGATATTGTTTTCTGTGTGGAAATAATTCCTATTTAGAACATTAACTGCATCATTATAACAGTCAACTAAATCTTCTATCTTTTTCGACATTGGACTTACTACAACACAATAATACTCCATTTCATATTCTTGCATAATTATATTATATATCTCTCTTAGGATATTCTTGATTTTAATTTTACTTTTACGAGCACTTATACTTTTATCAAATATTATAATAAATACTGAATCTTTGTTAATAATAGTATCAATTATTTGTAAATGATTAATACTGATGTATTCATACACAAGCTCTCTTAATTTATTTGACATCCTTGTCACTATGTTTGTATTGTTAGATCTGACCCTTGAAACAATAGTATGATATTTAATATTATTTAATTTAAGGTCACAGATATCTTTACTAGTAAATTCATTGATTGCTTTTCTTTTTTGAATGATATCAGATATTAAACTACTTCTAAGCGTGGATAATGAACTATCAACTTTATTCTTATACATATTTTTTTCATTTAATATCTTTATTTGCAGTTCCTTACGACTTCTTTCTTCAGTAATTTTTTGTATTGTTTTATCAATTATACTTTCAAACTTATTATTATCAATTGGCTTTAATACTAAGTCAACTATTCCTAACCTTATTGCTTTTTGTGCATATTCAAATTCCTGATAGCCTGTTATAATGATTACTTTCATATCTAGTCTCTTGTCTCTAATATATTCTGCCAGTTCAAGTCCATCCATTCCTGGCATTTTAATATCTGTCACCACAATATCTGGTTCATATTTGTCTATAATATCCTCACCATCAAATCCATTTTCAGCTTGCGCTATAACAATACAATCATATTGTTTCCATTTTATTGTTTTCATTAAGGATTCTCTAATAACTGGCTTATCATCTATTATTACAACCTTATAACTCATTAAGCTTCACCTCGGTTTCAAAATTCAGGGGTAGTCTAACACTAATTTTAGTACCACGATTTGTATCACTTTGTATTTGAACTCCATATTCATCACCATACAAAATTTTAATTCGTTTATTAACACTATTAATACCAACTTTTGTATGTTTTTTATCACTATCTATATCAAAGTCTTCATTTCGTAGTATATTTTTTATTTTACATTTATCAATACCCACTCCATCATCATACACTTCTAATATCATATCATATGCATCACATTTCGAACTAACTATGATTATACCTTTTCCGATTTTCTTTTCCAGTCCGTGTACAATTGCATTCTCTACTATGGGTTGTAAGATGAATTTTGGAACAACTGCATCCATGAGAGCTTCATCAAAATCAAATCTAACCTCTATTTTATCCCTATAAGATATTTGTTGTATTTCAAGATAACTTTTTATATATTCCATCTCTTCTTCAAGAATTATAACATTGTTTTTATTGCTGATGGTTTCTCTCAAAAGATTACCAAGAAGATATGCCATTCGACTTGTTTCATAGTCTCCATGAATTTTTGCAATACTATTCATGGTTTCAAGTGTATTATATAAGAAGTGCGGGTTTATCTTAGCTTGTAAAGCATCATATTCAAATTGTAAAGCTTTTATCTGAGCGTTCTTTTTTTTCACTTTTTCATCATATATAGTTTCAAGAAGCTCTTCTATCTTTTTTGCCATTTCATTAAATTCAACAGCAAGCATACCAATTTCATCGTAGCTTACTGGCAATATTCTCGTTCTAAAATTCCCTTCCGACATAACTTTTATATTCTTTAAAAGTAGTTTAACATTATTAGAAATATTATTTGCAATAAAATTTGCAATAATAAGGGCAACAATTATTGAAATAACTCCAATGTATAAAATCCATTTTAAAACTAATGATGAATCTTTTAATAGAACTCCCATATCCACTATTTTAACCAGCTTCATACTGCCATCATTTAAGTCCCAAGAAGTATACATGTATTCTTTATTGTCATACCAGATATTGATTGTTTTTTTATTAATATCGTAATTACTAATAAAAAACTCTACCATCTCGTCTGACATTTTATCCGATTTAATAAGAACATTTCCTTCCCCATCAAAAACAATTATTTCACTTCCCTTGTCTGCACTAATATTCTTATATAGATTTACAAAATAATCAATATCAATTCCAATAGAAATAATACCAACTTTATTTAACTTATCACTATCATATATTAATCTATTTACAAAAATCAATTCGTCATTATATGGCTGCCACAAAGGTTTACCCCATAAAGATTCAGTTTTATCCTTTTTTAATATATCATCCATTTGGTTGGAACTCATTTGAGGTGTATTATAAGAATTATAGTATTTATTTCCCTGTAGATCAGCTATTATAACAGCCTTTATATATGAATTATAATTAAGAAGGCTAAAAGAAAATTTATCTATTTCTCTTTTTTTATTATATTTAGTACCAAAATTTTCATCATCATCAATTTTAATAGTTTTATCCAATTTCGAGTTATATATTTGAACAAATATTGAATCTGTCATTGAATTAATATGATTTTCAAAGTTAGCACTAAGCTGTTCCATAAGATATTTTGAAGATTGTATAGATTTTTCAGTAATAGAATTCTTTGATATTATGTAACTAGATATACTAATCATTGTAAAGGTCAAAAAGATTATTATTATATAAGATCCCAAAAATTTTTCCTTGATTTTTAGATTAAGAAATTTTTCCTTGAATTGTTTTACCATTAGTTCACTCCTTCAAGCTAAGTAACATATAGTAGGCTCTGCAAACAATGTTATTATTAACATTCTAAAGGTTAATTGTGAAAATGTTATCATTTAGAAAAGTAATTCATGTATATTATAACATGAAATTAATAACTATACATAATATATTTAATAATAGCAATATTATACATTCAAGAATATCTTTATGGGCTATAAAAAAAGCAAAACCCGAATTTACTTAGTATGAATTCTTGGTTTTACTTATCCTATATATCTTTATATTAATAGTATCAATTTTCAAGTTGGTTTGATGACACTCATTCCTTATAATAAAAAGTATTATGTTCTTCATCATATGTCACAGTAATGTTTTTTTCCTTACATATATATAATATCTCATCCAACATTGACTGATATCTCTCATCCATAGCAATATTGAATTCATTAATTTCACTTTTATCACTAATTTCAACTATAAAATTTTTACTATGCTCAACTATAAAACCAGATGCCTGATCCTTTAGTTTAGAATGTTCTTCAGATAATTTAAGCATCATTAATTTAGTAAAAGCATCCTGATATAATTCAACTACATCTATACTATCATCTAATTGTTTTATTTCTGTAAAATACTCATTTGTAATATCAAGAATTAATCCGATATTTTTAATCGTAATATTATTACTATCTTTAAATGTTTGATTGTTTTGGTTATCTACGGTGATGAAATTTTCTATACAATAATCATCATTTATTGAATCTCTTCTTAATGAAAATAATAAAGTATCCTTATGGATTACTAATTCAAATATAACATAGCATACGAAAATTATAATTATTATTATAAAAACGGGTTTTCTAGTTTTCATTATAGTAGTCTTTCTCCTTCTCTAATCATGATATTTATTAAGGCTTATATAGTATCTAAATTAATTTGTTATTTAAATACTTTATAGCATCTTGATAGTAAGATAAATCCTACAATCAAGATGCTATTATATTACAATAATCTACTTAAATTAGTATGAGTAAAGATATCCTGGTTGTCCTCCATACCAGTTTCCACTTTTACCTGTTGGATTTTCAATATCTAAGTATTTAAAGCATTTATCGGAATCAATCCATTCAACTTCAGTAGTATATTTTGAATAACATTTTGTAACCATATTACTTGAAGTTACAAAGTCTACTTTCATTAAATCTGATGCATCCATACTCAATAGAACATCTTTCATAGCATCTCTATCTAATGCATTTAAAAGATCCCATCCCATACTTACAGCAAAACTTATAACAGCTCCAGGTATTGCAGCTTTAACATCAAATTTTTTGCATATTAGCGCTGATGCTATAGCAGTTGTAGCTGCATTTTTTACGCTAACAAATAAATTATAATCACTACCTAAAGCATATATAGTTGTAGCTGCAACGTGTGGTAAAAAGTCAACTTCCAAAGTATATACGCCTGATAAAATCTCTCCTAATGAAAGAGGTGTTCCATCTTTAGTAGTATCTCTAACCCAAGCAAGACCTTTTGAACCTGTATAATCACAATCGTTTATAGCTGATCTCGAAGTAGTATACACTCTTTCATAACTTGAATCAAAAAATCTCATATTATTAAACTTTTGAATTCCCGACAATAGTGCAGCAGCTTCAACACCAGTCACTTTATCTTCATATGTAAATTCATTCGGATTAACATTAAAAACATCTTTGAAATATTTATTTAATTCATCCTCTGATAAATCTTTAACTTTATCTATAGAAAGATTAAGGTTTGAATCCACATCTGCATAAATTTCATTAAGATCAATTGGAGCCTTTGCATAAGATGTTACATTAGCGTTTAAGATAATAATTGCTGTCAAAAATACAATTAACATTTTTTTCATATTACTACTTCTCCTTTTTAGGTTTTATTTATAAAAGGATTAGTATTATCTGCAGCTAAACTAATCAATTTACCTAAATTACATGTATTTAGACTAATTGGTTTTACAAAGTCTAAGTATTGTATATATAATTATGTTTAATTTGTTTAGTAATTTTTAGTATTTAGTCTGCATCAATCTTCATTTATATTATCAGTATTTAGAATATATGTCAATATTTTTTCGAATATTTCAAGTTATTTTGTTTTATATTGGTTTTTATGGATTTATTTTTGAATTGATTAAATAAAGAGACTTTTTTGTTTATTTAATTTGCGTACAACAAAAAACATGCCCCTGAAAATTATTTAGTGGCATGTTCATATATACATAATTAGTTTACCTTTATAAGTTTCTGTGTATTATACATGGTGACTTCTTAATTATCGTCTAACTGTATCCACGTAGAAAGACTTATACTATTAAATTCCTTTAGATTCTTGAATAGCTCATCTAATTCCATCAATGCTTTTTTTACATTGCCATCGGCTATAGCATCCATCAATTTTGCATGACTATAATTAACTCTTGCAGTCAAGTCTTTATCAATAAAATAATTAAGATAATATTGCCTTCTTGCTAATGCATGTTGTGGCAATAGCATTTGTCCAATAAATGGATTTTTACTAGCTTTGCATAATAATCTATTGAATTCATCATCAATTCTCAAGGCTTCTATTGCTGGCGCCCATTCATCTGTGACTTTTCTATATTCACTAGCTAATTGTCTTAATTTTTCTCTTTCAACTGGGAATGCATATTTTGCAGCTCTTTTGACAACCAATTCTTCTAATACTTTCCTAGGTTCTAACTGTAATAACAATTCTTCAACAGTAACTATACGTATCAAAATTCCTTTACGAGGAATGGTTTTAAATAAATGTGTTGGCTCTAGACGCTTCAATGCTTCACGAACAGGAGTACGTCCAATCTCTAGATATTCACTTATTTCTTTTTCGGAAACAATACTGCCAGGTTTTAAATCTGCTGTTACAATCATTTCTTCAATTTTTTTACTTGCATCATCTACTAGAAAATCAACATTTTTCTGTTTAAACTTATAATCTTCCATTTTGATTCTCCTTCCTCTCTATAGAATTATAACATAATTAATATTTTTGTCATATATAGAAAAACATATTCCATCTTTACTAGAAACACTTATGACTAATTAATTTTATAGTATTGACTTTTTCGACATAAAATGATAAATTATTATTATAATATATCAGTAATATATTACAGCTATATTATTGATATATTAGAGTCTAAAATTTTTATCTACTAAATGCTTCGCTTGATATTAGATACATTCAACTTATAATATACAATGGAATGTATTTATATTTAGCGTAGTTAAAGCTCTATCATAATTTTTTAAGGAGGATTATTATGAATAATAATAGCATTATTCAAGGTATTAAAGATCTACCAAAGCATTTAAATTCTAAGACAATCAGTTCAGGTGTCATTGCAGGTATTTTTGGCTGGTGTACAGCACTTATACTATTCGCTAATGGTAATGCATGTGGATGGAGTATGCAAGAAACCTCTTCTTGGATCTTTGCATGTTGGGTATTCGGTCCTATTTTAGGTATCATTCTATCATTGAAATATAAAGAGCCTATACCTGGTGCTTGGTCTATATCAGGTGCAGCAATTGTCGTTTCAGGAGCTGGTGCAGGATATTCATTGCAACAGTTATGTACAGGATTTTTATTAGCTGGTATTTTAGTATTTATATTAGGTGTAACAGGACTAATTAGTAAGGTAATGAAATTTTTACCTATGCCTATTGTAATGGGAATGACTGCTGGTTGCTTATTTAAATTCGTAACAAATATGGTCAACTATATATTTAATTGGTCAAGCAATATGAACGAACCAAATTATAGCCAGTATTTATTAATTGCTTTTATGGCAATCGCAGCATGGTTGATATTTACTAAACTTAGACCAGTGATTAAGGTTATACCTCCAATTCTAGCTGCTTTTGCAGTTGTAATAATATGTGTATTTGCTTTTGGATTATATGATGCCTCAGCTTTAGAAGGTATCAAATTCTATGGTCCAAAATTAATAGGATATTCTTTTGAAAACGTAGGAGGAGTATTTGTATCAGTATCTCTTCCATTAGCACTTCTTGTTATTGGTGCAGAAAATGCTCAAGCTATTGGTGTATTAAAGAGCCAAGACTATGAGCCACCTGTCAAGAGCATGACTATATGGTCAGGTCTTGGTGGTATTGTTACTTCACTATTCGGTGGACATAATGCTAATATTGCAGGTCCTATGACTGCAATCGTTGCATCTGATGAATCAGGAGATGATAAAGATGGTCGTTATGCTGCATCTGTAGTATGCGGTATATGGTGTTCTATCATCGGTATCTTCGCTAGTTTACTAGTACCTTTCTTAAGTACTATGCCACTTAAATTAATCTACTTGGTTGCAGGTTTAGCAATGGTTGGTGTAATTTTATCATCATTACAATCAGCATTCAAAGCCAATAAATTCCAAGTATCAGCATTCTTTGCATTTTTTATAGCATTATCACAAAAATCATTTTTAGGTATTGGCTCAGCATTTTGGGCATTGTTGGTTGGACTTATTATAGCGGCAGTATTAGAAACTAAAGATCTAAAAGCAATTATGAATAACAAAAAATAAAATTGATGAGGAATTATTATGAAGAAATATAAAAGTTTAATTGTATTTGAATCAAATTGTGATTTACCGGTTTATGATGAAGTAGATGTATTAGTTGCAGGTGGTGGACCAGCTGGAATAGCTGCCGCTGAGACAGCAGCTAGACATAAGAATAAAACATTACTTGTTGAAAGACTTGGTTTTCTAGGTGGAGCATCTGTAGCTGGTTACTCAGGTACATTCTGCGGAATGTTTTACGGATGTGATAATCCATTAGAAGAAGAACCAAAACAGGCAGTTTTCGGATGGACTAATAAGTTTTATGAGGCATTGAAAGAAAGAAATGGTGTTACCGAACCTCAGCCATATGGTAAAACATTTTTAGTTCCCCATAACCCACAAATCTTCAAAGAAGTTGCTGAAGATATGATTCTTGAAGCTGGTGGAAAAATATTATACCATTCAACAATAGTTGGTGTCATAAAAGATAATGATGTATTCAAAGGTGTTGTCATCGACACAAAAAGCGGTTTAGCTCAGATAAAATCAAAAGTGATGATTGATGCAACTGGCGATGCTGATATTATCTATCGTGCTGGTTATGAATATACAATGGGAGATAACGGCGTAATTCAAAATCCAACTATGATTTTCCGTCTAGGTGGTGTAGATGTTAAAAAATTCTTCGAATATTGGGGCGAAGACAGAATATCTCCTGATAAAGTAACAGAAGCTATGAAAAAAGCTACTCAAAAAGGTGCCGAACTTCCTAGACTTAAGGTTTGGGTATACCATACAACAAGACCTAATGAATTGTTTATGAATGTAACATTACTAACAGGCAGAGACGGTCATCTACTTAATGTTTGTGACCCTGACGATCATACCGAAGCTGAACAAGTAGCCCGAAAGCAAGTTATAGAATATGCAAAATTCTTCAAAGAATACATACCTGGTTGTGAAACATCTTTCATAAACGATTTATCTTGTGAAGTTGGTGTGAGACAAACTAGAAGTATAGTGGGAATCGAAAAACTACTTAATGATGATGTTAAATCTGCTAGAAAAAGAAGTGACGGAATAGTGGCTTGCCCATGGCCTATTGAATTACATAATGGGGAAAAACCTTATTTATTCTGGCTGATAAATGATTATTATGAAGTTCCTTATGGAGCTTTAGTTCCAGCAGTTGGTGAAAACCTGATTGTTGCAGGTAGAAATCTTAGTGCTGAACATCATGCATTAGCAAGCTGTCGTGTAATCTCACAATGTTTTGGTTACGGACATGCAGCAGCATTAGCAGCAGATAAGTCATTAAAAGAAAATATTAAATTCAGAGATATCAAAGGTGAAGAAATAAGAACGTTATTAAATGTGGAAGATGCACGTTTAGGATAATAAAAATTACAAGATAAACCCACGAAGATAATTCTCGTGGGTTTATCTTGTAATGGTAGATTTTATAGACTGCTACCATCAGATACTTTACTCTACTGACACTTTACTTCTACTTCTTTTTCATCTCTTAATTGAGTCATGACTGCAGTAATAAAAATCACTAATTTCACAATAACTTGTGTAACATCATTATCCATGTTATATGTACAAGTTAAATATTTAGTAAGATGTGAGGCAGTGGATATAAATCCATCTACATATACATAATTTGATAAATCATTACTATTATGATATAAAAATATAGCTATTGTTCCTAGTAAAGATGCCCCGACAAATGATGTACTTAATATTAAAAAAACAGTTATAAATTTAAAGCCTCCACCTAATAATGCAACTGAAGCCTTATAGAGAAATCTTGTCAACAAACCAAACATTTTTTTCCCTTTAAAACATAATAACACACCTACACTACACAAAGTAATTAAAGTAACAACTACAGATAACATTCTAATCATCTACTTTATTCATTATTTTCTCTAGTAAATGAAGTACACAAATAACTTATTCATGACTACATTAATTATTTATCATAATACTTTCTTGAAATGATCTAAAACCTCCTGCCAATGAGCATACTTTCTAACATTACGTCTATCCGATAGTATTGAACTATATTTTTCTTTTAAATATCTTCCAACATAAGTTGTAGCTTTTTCAGCACCAAAGATATTCATATGGTCTCCATTATCTCTAAAGTCCCTTAAAAAATCTATTTTGAAATCACTGTCTTTCTCATTCAAATCTATAAATGGAATATTTAAATCCTTTGACAAATAGTTAATATAATTATGTTTTGCATAATTCCATGAAGATGCGCTAGGAAGCTCTAGAAAAAGGATTTTTATATTATTTGTTCTACATATCTTAATAAAGTTCTTAAGTTGTTTTAGGTTTCGTCTAGGTATAGGATGAGGTTTTTGATTCTTGTTTCCCATATAATCACCAGCATCATATTTGTTGATCTCATCCGAATGAACAAACCCTTTAGTTATATCATATTTCTTAGACCTATTAGGTATTGTATAAAAATCTCTTAGCTTTAACTCTTTCCATCTAACATGAAACACAAATGGTGAAAGAAGAAAATTAGAATCATCAATAGCTTTATTCCTTTTTTCATAAAGACAGTCAACTTCAAGAATAGCTACTTTTGGTGCTTGAGTCTTCAGTGTCTTCCTTAACAAACGATTTATATCACCAATTGTCTGCAATACAGTACCAGAAGCGTATGATGTATAACCATATTTCTCATACAGTTTTGCTGGTACGAATCCAGCATAGACATCAGAGTTTCCATATACCATTACATCAATTGAATTATTTGGCTCAGCAAGGAAACCCATTCCTCTATAATATTTTGCACCACCAGAATCATTAATTGATTTTGGAGAAACAATGAGACATATATACATATATATAATAGCTGTAATCAAAAAGCAACTAGAAACCGTTATAATAATTTTAAGTCTTTTCATTAGAAACCTCCATAAATGGGATCAGGTGGAATATATCCCAATCCATATGCACCAAAAATAACTACAATACAAAACACACTAAAGCAAATCCAATATTTTTTATATGATGAAAGAGCTTCAAATCTGCTTTCTATATCAATATCTTTTAACTTCATAATTACTGACAGTAATATTACTATGAATGAAAGAATGAAAATTATAAAGTCATTAGGTTCAATCACACTAAGAAGCTGAAACTTAGAGCCTTTTGAAAAAACTGACCCTAACATCTGACGAAATACAAATAAGTTCTCTGCTCTGAACATAAGCATTCCAATGCCAACAAACATAAGAGTTTTTGTTAATCTCAATCCTTTGATAATCTTATTTCCAGAAATTATATTATTCTTATTTAATACTCTATTTACCAAAGGAGAAATCAGATTAAATATAATCATTAATACAAAATAATATAGCCCGTAAACAATATATTTTGAGCTTGCACCATGCCAAAGTCCTGTTAAAAACCAAACTAAAAATAATGGAATGGTAATAGTTAATAAATTAGCCAAAAAAGTTGGTAGATTCTTCATTAGTTTCATCAATGTTCTAGAAGTTGAAATAGGATAGAATATGTAATCACGGAACCAACCTCCTAGAGAAATATGCCATCTCCTCCAGAAATCTCCCACATTCAATGCTAAGAATGGCATATCAAAATTCTTAGCGAGTCCAATTCCAAATATCTTAGCCACTCCTGCTGCTACATCTATATATCCAGAGAATTCCGCATATAATTGAATTGTATATGCAATAACACCTATAATAACAGTGAATCCTCCATAAGATTCATAATTCTTGAAGACAGCATCTGATATAATTGCGGCTCTATTTGCAACCATAAATATCTTGAACATTCCCCAAAACATTCGAGCAATACCGTTATATAAATTATTAATCTTGATTTGCTCTCCACTTGTCATCTGAGGTATAAGGGCATCATATCTTCCAAATGGTCCTTCATGCATTTGTGGGAAAAAGCTTATGAATAGAGCTATTTTAAAAATATTTTTCTCAGCTTGATACTTCCCTCTTAAAACATCCACTACATAACTTATTGACTGCAAAGTATAATAAGATATTCCTAGAGGCAAAGCTATCTTTATTACTGGAGCAGAAACATTTATTCCTAACCAACCAAGTATTCCAACGCTTGATGATGCAAAGAAATTAAAATATTTTAATGTTAATAGAATTCCTATATTAACAATCACATATAATGCTAAAATAATACGTTTTTTCTTTTTTATTTCTGCCTTTAATCGTTTTCGTTCCTTTTTAAGAAGTCCTTCAAAACAATATCTTTCAGGAATCTTATCCATTAGTATTGCTGCATAATAGGATGTCAAAATAGTCACTATAAGAAAAACAATTCCAAATCCACAAAAAATCCCGTAGAATACAAAACTTGTTGCTAGTAATATAAGGTGACGTTGTTTGCATGGACAAACAGCATAAATTACAGTAGTTACCAGGGTAAATATTAATAATAATATTAGAATAAGATATGGCATATCATTTATTCTCCATCAAGTGATATAACTAGCTTATATATATTTTCTACAGAATTAAAATTTTCTGGTATGAGATGAATTGGTGTTATTTCAATATCGAATTCATAATTAAGCGATGCCACAAGCCTTGCAATATTAAGTGAAGTTAATATTTTACCATCAACTAAATTAGTTGCATCCTTGTAATCTACTCCTGGTATTATTGTTGAAAGAATCTCATATATTTTTTCCATTTTTATCTTCTCCTTTTAATTTAAAATAATATTTTTTAGTTGTTTTCTATCTATCTTGCCATTTGCATTCTTTGGAAAAATGTCAAAAGCTTTATAATCATGTGGACGCATATATTCTGGTAGTGACTTTTCAGCAGTTGATCTAAGAACATTTGCAATCTCTTCATTACCTTCATAAGCTAAAATCAACTTATCATTTTTACTATCATAGATACAGATTGCAAGTTCTACTCCTTCTATTGCTCCAAAAGCCGATTCTATTTCTCCAGTTTCAATACGATAACCCATATGTTTTATCTGAAAATCTTTTCGTCCTATATACTCAAACTCACCACTATCATTATGTCTAACCAAATCACCTGTTTTATAAACGATCTCAGGATATTCATTCTGTAAAGGATTCTGTACGAATACCTCTGCAGTCTTTTCTTTATTTTTATAATATCCCTTGGCAATAAAGGGTCCAGAAGCATATAGCTCTCCCTCTACTCCTTTTGATACTTCATCTCCTTTTTCATCAAGAACAAACAAACGGCAATTACTGCAAGGTATACCTATTGGTAAAGTCTGTGTCTCTAAAAACTCTCGATCCACAATGTAATATGCACATATATCTGTGGTTTCTGTAGGTCCAAAAAGATTAGCATATACTAAATGAGGAAAATATTTTTTCCAATAATTAAGATATTTCACTGGCATGACCTCTCCAGCAAACAACACTTTTTCAAGATACTTTGGTTTACAATATTTGAATAAATCAAATTTGGCAGCAATTCCTAGAGCCGATGGCACCCAATAGATTGCATTTATCTTTCGCTCATTCATAAATTCAATGAGCTTAATAGGAAATGTAAAAAACTCCTTTGGGATCATCTGGTATGCACTTCCTGTAAATAATGAAGCAAACATATCAGTAACCGACATACTAAAATAAAGTGGTGTCTGAGAACCGAATACTGTTTTCTCATCTATCCTAAAACATGTAATAAACCAATCTATATAACTTATGACATTTTGATGAGTAAGCAACGCACCTTTTGGACTTCCTGTTGATCCTGAAGTAAATATTGAATATGCAGGATCCGTAGAAAGAATCTGAGAACGGACTTTTTCAAGTAACTCACTCTTTACCTGGTTTTCCATAATTTTTTCAAAGTCCATTTTATGACATTCAACTTCAAAGCGACTAACTACATCATCGAATTCTGATTCATATATAACTGCTGCTGGTGAAAGGGTATCCATTATCTTTGCTAGTCTATCTAATGGAGAATCGCAGTCAAGTACTACATAAAAATTCCCACTGTACAGAACCCCTAACATAGCAGCAGTAACATTAATATTACGATTCATAAGAATTGCAATAGGCTTTTTCATCAAATCATTTTCTGCAATTGTTGAGCCTATTACTCTAGCCTTTTCTTGTAGCAATTTATAGGTAATCTCAGACTCAATGTCTCCAACAGCTACATTCTCTGGATATAAGCTTACTGTTTTATCGAAATAATCAAGTATCGTTTTATTCATTTGACTGCTCCTTTATAAATATTGTCTAATATGGGAAAAGCATCATTATTATCACTGCAAACTGATATAACAAGTTTTTCATAAATATAACTGTTAATATAACAATCATTTATTTTGTCATTCTCAGAAAATATTGGTTTATCACTGTGAATATTATCTATATCCTTTATAGGTGTTACATCGATTGTATTAATAGGATAATCTATTCCTCTTCCAATACATTTTATAAAACTTTCTTTTCTTGTCCACAGCAAAGTAAATGCAGTATTTCTATCATTTGATGATTCAATATATTTTCGTTCTCTATCGGTAAAGAAATATTTCACAATATTACTATTAAAATCTTGTACCGCCTCACAATCAACACCAATACTATATGAACGCTCAGCGGCTATAACAATATACTCCCCAGCATATGAACGACTTACTGAGATATCTGGATAATCCTTCAAGTAAGGTTTTTCACCGATACCTCCACTAAAATTCGAAACAGGAATACCAAAGCTTATTGAGGCGAATTTTGAAGTTGCATGTTCCACCGCTAAAAATCGTTCTTTTTTCAGCTTATCAGCAAAAAGTGCTATACGTTTTTGCCTCTCTATTGGAATTAAAGATACATTGAATTGTTCTGCATTCTTTATATCAATATCTTTAATTATTGCTAATGTTTTCACAACCTCACCTCCAAGCTATGAACATAGTTTATCATCTTAAAATTAAATTATCTCAAAATAAACATTAAAATTTCTTAAATGTTACATTAAGATTTCTTAATGTTACGTTAATAAAAGCAATAAAAAAAGATTGCTTCTCAGGCAATCTTAATTCAAATAGTTTATTTACATACTTGGATGATGTATTTACCAATAATATCACTATCTATAATATAATTGGTATGAGTATGATACTTAAAGATTTTTAATATACTATTTCTTACATTTTCATGAATTAAACAAAGGTGTTTTTTAGTAATAACATCAAAACTTCCTCCAGTTATGTAAGTTGGCACCTTAATTTTTGAAAGGTCAGACAAAGATATATTCGGTTCTTGTAACATCATCTTAACCTTTTGAGATTTTTTAATGATATATATTAACTTCATCATGAGTCTTGAGAAAGTTCTCAACCCTTTGGGATTAATGTTAGGACCACTGACAATAAGCTTTGAAAACAAGTCCGGATACTTGGAAGCAAGCATAAACCCTACAATTCCTCCATCACTAAAACCATAGTATATAGGATTTTTGATATTAAGCTGATTAATGAATTCATAGATATCCTTAGCGTGATCTTCATAATGCAACTCAGATACCTTAGTACTATTACCATGATCTCGAAAGTCAATAGCATATACAGTAAAATATTCTTGTAAAAGTGAAATAGAGCTATTAAAAATCTCGTGTGTCTCACCATTGCCATGAAGCATTATCAAAGGATTTCCTGAACCATATTTTTGATAAAATAACGTGACTTCATTAACTTTTATAAACATATTCTTATTCCTCTTCTGTTAGGGGGAAAATTATTTCATATACTACAGAAAGCCCCTCCAACTTTTCTTGTAAAAGTTCAATTGTTCCTCTATGTGCAGTTACAATTTTCTTGACTATAGCCATTCCAAGTCCTGAACCTTTTAATTCGCTACGTGAAGTATCACCCATTGAAAATGGATTAAATATAGTTTTCTTCAGATCATTAGTAATTCCAACACCGTTGTCACCAATACGAATAATACATTTACCATCTATTCTTTCTAGAACAAATGATATGATAGTACCCTTCTCATTATATTTTACAGTGTTTGAGATAATATTCTCAAATACACGCTTCATCTGGAATACGTCCAGCATACAATAAATAGCTTCATCTGGTATTAGGATATCAAGTTCAAAACCCAAGAAATCTAGTTCCTCATACTTATCAATGAGATAGTTTCTTGCAAATTCACTGATATTCGTTCTTACAGTCTCAATTTTGAAATCTGGTCTTTCAAGCTTACTGTATTCACTAAATGTATTTATAAGCTCTGCTAGTGAGTTTGACTTTTTGTATATGGTATTAAGATATTCACTACGCTCGTTGTCGTTTACTTTTTTATCAGCAACGGCTTTTGCATATCCTTGAATAACCGTTATAGGTGTCTTTAAATCGTGAGATATGTCCGCTAACATCTTTTGTTTTTCTTGTTCAGCACCAACACGCTTCTTCTCCGTTTCGTGTAATTTTAGAGCCATATCATTGAAGCTGTTACAAATCTCTTCAAATTCTCTAGGTCCTTTATATCTAATAATCTTATCCGTCTTACCTTCTGCGATATTCTTTATTGCGTTACCTAAAAGCAACAGAGGTTCTTTTACTTTTTTATTAAGACTGATTACAAAAAGTAGTACTGCAACAATAAAAAATACTAGATAAGCAATCCCAATGTAATTAATAACCTTCATAGAAGCATTCAAGTTATCAGAATCAACATTACGACAAAAAACCACACTAAACGTTTTTCCATTTTTACTAGTATAGCTTAACTTTGAGATATTAATATCATCTTTATATTTTCCTGTTAAAAGGTTGAAATCAGATTCTGAAAGCCTTTTTTCTATATTGGGGATATCTGAGAATAATATGTTAAAATCACTATCAAGTATTATATTGGATTTCACAGTATTATCTTCCTCATCTACTGTTTCATATGCAACATTAATATATTTGTTATTATCTTGACCCACATATTCATCTATTGATATTGTAAGCCCAACTTCACTATCAGGAATCAAATCCACTTGTTTCTTAGATAAATTAAAAGACTTGGCACCTTCACTTCTGTAAATCACATTATTATTTTCATCCAAAACAGCAAAATAACCATCTGCTCCCAGTAATCTTTCTCTCTGAAAAGAATCATAATTACCCTCAATAAAAAGCTCCTTATTATCCTCAAGATTGACCGAATAATTTGTAAAACCAAAAAATATTACTGCAACTCCAATAATACATGCAATAATAAGAACTGCTAAAACACTCACAGTAAATATGATGAAATTACGGACTATTATTCCAAAAAAGCCAAGTCTTTTTTTACTTATCTTCAATTTTATATCCCAAACCTTTCACAGTTTTTATATATTGATTGCCATTATTATTAATACCAATTTTTTCACGGATGTGAGATATATGCACTGTTACGGAATTATCATCAGTTTCAAAGTATTCACCTTTTATATGCTCAATTATCTGTATTTTAGAAAAGATTCGTTCAGGTACCCTCATTAGGAGTGCAAGAATTTTGAATTCCGTAGCTGTTAATGGAATTTCATGTTCTTGCTTAACCAATCGGCAGTTGTTTGTATCAAGGGTTAATTCTCCTAGGCTTAAAACACCACTGTTCTTTTCATTACCACTTAATTTATAATGCCTTCTTAGTGCAGCATTTACCCTTGCAACGATTTCAAGGGGATTGAATGGCTTGGTTATGTAATCATCAGCACCCATATTAAGTCCTAGAATTTTGTCAATATCCTCATTTTTAGCAGATAAAATTAGTATGGGCATATTACTGATTTTTCGAATTTCACGTGTTAGCTCATAGCCATCCATTTTTGGCATCATAATATCAAGGATTGCAAGATCAATCTTATTTTCCTTTACGCATGAAAGACCGTCAAGCCCATTATCTGCAACAAACACCTCATATCCCTCAACCTCAAGATATAATTTTATTAATTTTGATATTTCTAAGTTATCCTCAGCAACAAGAATCGTATTATGCATAGTGTTCCCCTTTACGCTTTTACTCTGTTCTCTTATCAATATTTTAATTAATTATAGCATATAATATGCACTGAGATACTATTATTTTCATTTAAGTTTAGTAAATACAAGTAAGTCAGAAAAAGAGTTTTGTTCTGACTTGGTTTATGCAAAATAGTATATGTATATGTTTCGCCAGCTACTTGCTCGTCCTGAGCAAAAAGCTGGGTTCGGCGTCCTGCCTCACTACTTCACATATACATATACTATTTTACTGTAAGTCCCTTCAATATAATCACAAAAACACTTTTTCTTCTATTTAGAAATACTATTGGCTATTTTAGATTTTATTATACAAAAATACAATAAATTTTAGTACTTTTATAATTTACTCAGTAATGTATTCCATGTTAGTTCTAGTACTCCGGTCATATTTTGTTGCTCATTTGAAACATAGGTTATGACTGCATTCTTATTTGGAAGCATGACAACATAGTTACCATATAAACCATCCATACGATATGAGTTAGCATATGAGTTCATCCATATTTGATAGCCATAACCTTGATGATGGTCTTCTGTAGCAAAGTATGGGTTAAAATCATTGGTTTCGATTTGGACAGATGTTGCTTGCTCTATATAACTTGTAGGAATGAGTTGCTTGTCCTTCCAAACTCCTTTATCAAGTATTAATTGTCCAAACCTAGATAATTGGTCTGCTGTTAAGTGCAGACCAGAAAATCCTTGTGTTATCCCTTTTGGACAAGTATCCCATTTTGGCTTTGGTATATTCAAATGTTGAAATATCTTTTTATCCAGATATTCATCTAGGTTAGTACCTGTAGTTATTTTTATGATTTTTGAAAGCATGTAAGTTGCAGAATTATCATATGTAAAATGAGTTCCTGGTTCAAAGACAACTGGTTCATCAAAAAACAACCGACTGATATCATGATTGTTCCCTTCACTCCAATCAGCTTTTTCAATAGGACATTCTGAATGTCCAGAACCCAGACAAAGTAAATCATGTATGGTTATTTTTATGGCATATCCATTAAGCTTCTCTTGTGGAATTTCAGGGAAAAAATCTATGATAGGATCATTAATCTTGAAATATCCTTCAGATATTGCAATCCCAACTGCCATTGAAGTAAATGTTTTACTCACTGACCACAATAAAATAGGCTTTTCTTCTACAAAATCATGTTTAGCAATTATATTACCATCTTGACGAACAACTACATTCAATACGTCAAGGTTTTGTTTATTAATTGATAAAATCATATCATCCAATAATTTATTATTCATTATAATCATCTCCATTAAATATTGTATACTAAATGATTATAGCTTAATTTCTGCTAAAAACATACTATTTTTTTGTTAGTCGAACCCAGTCATAATAAAGTATTTTTTCAGTTTTAATGTTGAATATTCTTAATTATTTAAACATTATAAATATTATATTGCATTTGTTTGCAAATTATGGTATATTTATTAAAAAGGTACTACATTCTGTATAATCAAATAATGAATGGAGGATTACAGATGAGTTTAGAACACAAAAAACATTTTAAAGAAGTATCTCCGACCGAGACAGTTACTAAACTAAAAAACATCTTAAAGGAACTTGGAATTGAAACAGAAGAAACCTGGTCAGAGGAAAGTTTTGTGGAAACATACTCACTACGATTGACATTCAAAGGAACTACGATTGGAACAAATGGCAAAGGGATATCTCGTGAATACGCATTAGCAAGTGCTTATGGCGAGTTATTTGAACGGTATCAAAATAATCTATTAGGTATTATTATAAGTAAAAATGAAAGCCGCTCAGATTTCTACGAAGCACCAGACGAAAAAATTACAACAGCTGAAGAAATCGTTAGTAGTGATAATTCACTTATACATATGTACTTTTCAAACCGTTCAAAAGAAAATACTTCTATTAAAGAAAAAGCAAAGGAATTTAAAAATACTCAAAAGATGGACTTGCTTAAACATAATCTTGAAAATCGTTATATTGTTGTACCCTTCTATAGCATGAAAGATAAAAAAGTAGTTTATCTTCCAAGAGGTACATGCAGACGCTTTTATGGAAGTAATGGAATGTGTGCTGGAAACACTCCTTCTGAAGCACTTGTACAAGGTCTGTCAGAAATAATTGAAAGAGTTGTACAAAAAAAATTGTTTCTTGAAAAACCTACTCTTCCAGATGTTCCAGATGAGTATATAAAAAAGTACCCTTATATTGATAAAATGTATTTAAAACTGAAAGAACAAGAAGATTATTATGTCACTCTAAAGGACTGCTCCTTTGGCGGAAAATATCCAGTAGCAGCTTTAGTTATTGTTGAGAAAAACACAGGTAATTATGGTGTAAAGCTAGGATGTCATCCTGATTTTGGAGTTGCCATGGAACGTGCTTTTACAGAAGCAACTCAAGGAAATGATATTTTTACATATGCCCAAAGAAGTCATATTGATTTTACCAACTTGGATTCTAGTAATTCCATGAATATTTATAATAGTTATAAAATTGGTGTAGGGCAGTATCCTTATCAATTATTCGGTAACAAGCCTACCTTTGAATTTGTCCCATTAAAAGATGTTTCGTCAATGAGCAATCAGGAATTATTGAATTACTGGGTGGATGATATAATTAACGATGGATACGATGTATTAATACGTGATGTTTCTAATCTAGGATTCCCATCATACTATATTGTAATTCCTGGATTATCAGAAATGTGGGAAGATAAAGATGTAATTTTCAGAGCTTATAATACTAGATTTTATATTTCCCCTTTATTTACAAATCCAACTAAAATTAATCGTTCCAATACAAAATACATTATCGCAACTATGGAATTCTTTATGAATTGTGTATTAGAGAATACTATGGAATCTTATTGTAAATTCACTAGGGATTGGCCTTGTGAAAACTTTGGTTGTGATACTAGATTTTTTGTAGTTATGTGTCACGTAATAAATGAGGAGTTCAGTATGGCAGCTGAGAAAATGAAATATATTGTTAATATGGCACAACGTGCATCCATTTCTAATGATCAATTCAAGTTTTACAAATGTATGTATAATTATTTTGTTGCAATGTCTCAGTTACATGACCATAATAAAGTATTAGAGTATCTTAAAGTATTTTATAGTCAAAATACATGTGAGAAGATAGACCATTTATTCTGTGTCCCACAAGAGATAATGATTAAATTGTTTGCACCAAAATCAATTGATTCTCCTAAACTTAAAGAAGTAAAGGATTCTTATAAACAATGTCAAGAAATTATTCATAAATTGCATTCGGCCCAAATAAAAAATCCTATAGATCAAGAAGATATCTGTGAACTTTTTGCATAATATATTCAGAAACATTTTGTTTGTACTCTTATTCACGTTATTTAGCTGGTTTGTAATTATTGTAGCTTTTTATACTTTTAATAATTGCAATTCAGTTAGATAAATATATACACTAATGAAAGGAGGCATTTATTTTATGAAAGAACAAGAAAAATATGGTTTGTTTTTGGATAATGAATTATCTAGTTTAACATCATCTTTTGATATAAGATCAGAAGATACAGATGATCTTCCAATTGCTGCCGCTGCTGCAGGACCAGAAGGTGCCGGAGCTGCTGCTGCTGCTCCAGAAGCTTTTTATGCTCCTGGTGGACAAGCGTTAATTTAAGTTAACAATTAGTCCTATTGGAAATTTCTTGTTAATGACTTACCAGTTACATATAAAGTAAAGTATCCATAAACAAAACAGTATGTATTGCTTATCAGAACGATACCTGTATAACAACATTTCTGACTTGTAGCAATACATACTGCTTTTACTATATAATATCTATAAGTATAACTTTCCTATAGCAAAATAAAGAACGAATAGGTGGTGTATATATGTCTAGTCCATGTATAAATCAAAATCTAGAAATGATGCCAAAAAATGATGGCAGAGTATTTGTGTTCAACAAAGCAACAAAAAAAACTTATTCATTGGGTTGTAATGAATATAACGTATTAAGGATATTGGACGGTATCAAAACAATGGAAGAAATTCATAAACAGTTTAATAATTACTCATTGTATGATATAGAAAATTTGATTAATCAGTTTTCAAAAATTGGATTATTGAATACAGAAGAAACCAAACAGTCCCCTATAGATAATGAAGCTAACAAAAAAACAGAAAATATTAAGGATAAAAAAAACAAGCAACTATCTATAAAGGATAAAAAAATATTTAAAATCTTTTCACTTAAAAAAGGAATTCTACATCCAGATAATAGTTTAGATAAAGATAAACGCATTTTTAGAATACTTTATTTTTCAATTACATATTTGTCTTTGCCTATATTTTTAACTGGATTATTTATTTTGATTGGAACATCATCAGTAAATGCTTCATTATCATCTCCGCCTTGGTATTTATTTATTCCAGTCTTTTTAATTAGTATATCTCTTCATGAATTTGCGCATATCATTGTCGCGAAGAATAATGGAGCTCATATAGCAGAAATTGGATTACGCTTAATATTAATTGTTCCCTGTATCTATTCAAGTATTGTAGGTATCTCTTATATTGAAAGTAAAATGAAAAGAATATTAATCTCAGCTGCCGGAATTTTGCTTAATCTACAAGTAGCTGGAATTGGTTTTATTCTTACTGCTTTCACAAGTGGAAATACCTATAATTTTTTTCTATGGCTTTCTATGCTTAATCTTATGCTAGTAATGTTAAATCTAATATTCCTTTTAAAATTTGATGGTTATTATATACTAGCGGAATTACTGAATGATAAAAAATTAAAAGAAAACTCGTTGTCCTATCTTAGTTATTTAGTGTTTGGAAAGATATTCAGAAAAACAGCAACAACTAATATAAAAATTAAATTATCTCTTAATAAAAAGATAATTTATGTTCTTTATGGAACTTTAAATATAGCTTTTGTTGGGTGTATTTTCGTAACATTCATCATGAATATCATTAGATTTATATCTAGTAAAATATAAGTCAATAATGTTTTTAATCTAATATCTCCTTACCTTCTTGAAAATATGATCTAGGTCAAATTTTATATAGAACAACAAAAATAATATTTTTTTCTGAATAATATTAATATTATTAATAAATATTATATTAAAACTAAATATTCATATTATTTTCACATTATATATTGTTCTATATTTATCTTAGTGTTATCATGAGTAAGGTATTTCGAAATACAACATTTTTATGAGGAGGAATTTAGATTATGAGTAAGGTTTTTAATGCACAAAAATTCTTTGTACTAACAGTTGTTTTTTTAATGTTAGGGGCATCTACAGTATATGCTACATCAGAATATTATCTTGACACTCCAACAGAAATCAATCTAAACTATATTGAAGAATCAATAAAGGATACTAATAAGATAATGGATATGGAATTTACTGTATTAGATGATGAAAATGTACAAGATATAATAAAACAAAATGTTGACATTTTAAAGTTCAACCCATTCAAACTTAGCTTCAGAGATGGGCAGTATTTATATATAGCTGTTGGCTACGGCGAACAAAGAACAGGAGGATATAGTATACAAGTTAGTGAATTATATGAATCCCAAGATCGTATTGTAATCTCAACTGAGTTATTAAGCCCAGGAAAAGATGATCAAGTTACTATGGCTATAACATATCCATACTTAATTATAAGAACAAGTGATTTGTTCTTGCCAATTTATTATAAGTAAAAACATTTATATCAACATATTTAAGGCAACAGTTTGAATACCAGGTATATTACTGGGTTTCAAACTGTTGTCCTTTTATATTACTTACTTCTATTGACTTCTCTTGTATATAAACATTCTACAAAATACTCATCTTCTTCAATATCTAAATCAGTGTAAGAAGTAGTCTTTAAAATTATAAGCTGACCTATGTTTCCTATTATACTTGCACCTTCATATATATTGAACTTAGGCATTATACGGTATACACTCAGTCCCATCTCATTAAACTCTCTCATCATTTCAAAAGAATAGTCATAAGATTTATGGGCAAATGAGAAAAATATTGGAAGCCCTTTAATTTTCTTAAGCGCAGAAATACCTCTTGATAAAAACAAGTGTAATCCATTCATAGTATAAGGTGGATCTGTATAAAAACAATCAAACTTGGCAATAAGTTCTTTATCCATACTTTTTCTAAGATCCATATTATGGCAGATTATAGGCAAATCATATTCATCTGATATTTTATCAATATAATCAAGATATCTTTCATCAATATCTATTACATGAATTTCAGATTTACTTTTATCTTCATCCCTATATAATTTTTTCAACAATAATCCTAAAGAAACACTTACAAGGTCATCATCTCCTACACATAGAATCTTCTTATTTATTAACGTATCATTTTTAAGTGCTAATATACTCCTCTTCAAACTGGTGATATAAGTACAATGAGTTTGGTCAATAGAAAAATCTGGTTTAGGTCTTCCATTAAATATTTTTTCTATTATTTGTATCTCTTCCAAGAAAGTTTCTTCAACATTGCATACCCCATCATTAAGTTCCTTGAACAGTATTTTATCTAGACCTTTATAACCAAGGTCATTTTCAACGTAATCATTCCCTTTTGCTGTTATGGTTATACCACGATCTTGTTTCATAATACCAGCTTTTATAAACTCTTTTTTGATAGCTACTATTAGTGGTATGGGCAAACATAGTTTTCTTGCCAACTCTTTATTTGATATTGGATTTTCAAAATATACATTTATCAAAAATTGCTCTATTGCTATGATACCTTCATCAATTGAAACTTTCTTTTCAATTTCTTTTATATAATCAACTATACTAATCACTCTCCATTTTCATTATCAAACCTTCCATTCTATCCTTTGAATATGCACCTGCATATTCCATTACAACATCTAACATAATTCATCCCTCCTAAATAAAATAAAGACCATAGGTGCACAGAATACACCTATAGCCTTATCATTACATTCACCTATTTTTGCATAAAAAAACCGTGCAAAGCACGGCATTAATATCAATAATAGATGCAAAAATCAAATTACAACCTATTAAAGTAATGTTTTATAAAAGTAGCTACCCGTGTTCTTAACCTAACTAAATCTTAAAGGTACGACTAATAGACCTATACAAAATGGCACTTCGAACTTTTAAGATACATATTAAATTCATTTAGTTAAGAACTACTCCACTCATAAAACATCCTCCTATAATAAATTAACCACATTATACATTAAGTAATTATATAATGCAATACTTTTTGAATAATTATAAAACTTAACTCTCTTGATTTTCAGACCACCCACTTATTTCTTTTAATCGTTTAATGATAGGTAGATGTTGTGTGCACTCTCTTTCACATAGTCCACATTCTATGCATTCATTTTCCAATCCTCTTTTACCCGCTAGAATACCCCATTCAAAAGAATCATTCAATATATTCTTCATCTGGTCATCAGATTTATGGAAAACATGCTTCTCATTATATAATTGCATGAAACTTGGTATAGGTATACCTTTTGGGCATTTATCACAATAACCACAGCCAGTACATGCTTCATTCATTGATTGACTTACCAATTTTTTGATTCTTTCTAATTCTTGGTCTGACATTGGTTCAGTCTCATCAGCAATCCTACATGCCATATCTATATGGTCTTTACTCGTAAATCCATTCAACGCAACTGATATCTGAGGACATGATATTACAAATCTCAATGCAGCTTCCGTTGCTGAGCCGTTTCCTTCTGCTAAGAATCTTAGTTCCTTCTCATGAGTCGGTATAGCTCCACCAGCCAATGGATTCATAGCTACAACACCATAACCCATATCATATGCAGTCTGTACACCTTCCCAACGATAAGTGAAGTTAAGTATATTCACTCCTAATAATATTCCATCTATCTTTCTATCATTCAATATTTTACTTACTTCATTTCCTGTCTGATGTGAAGATAACACAATATGATCAATCAGACCTTCTTGTTGACACTGAAGAAGCCCTTCGTATTGTCCACCGGGCTTCATAGCAAGCTCATAATGTTCAATTTTTCTAACACACCAAATATGATAAAAATCTATTTTCTTGACACCTAATCGTTCAATGGAGCGTTTTACCGCTGCAATTGCTTTCTCTGCTGTATCAAATCTTGTAGGCATTCCTTTTGTTGAAACATAGAATTGCCCTGGCATATCTTTAAAAGCCTCTCCATATATTAATTCACTGGTATCACTACAATATCCTGGTGCTGTATCAAAATAATTGATTCCTTTACTGTTAGCATAACGAACCAACTCTGCATTTTCTTCTATGGACCTTGATTCATCAAATCTCATACCTCCAAAACCAACTGCTGACACTTTTTTTCCAGTTTTTCCATACTCTTTATAGATCATAATATATAACTCCTTCCATAGCCAACTAAAAAACGTCTCCTTATTACAAGAATAAGTATAAATGCTAGAGTTAACTCTAAGTCAAGGATTTTATAAGATTAGCTATGATTTTCTATTATTATTCTCTATAAAGCAGTATATCATTAATTACTTTGATATTGTGTCTTTACCATTGAAGCAAATATTCCTTGTTTTTCTTTTAACTCCTTAGGTGTACCTGTCTCTGCAATAGAACCGTCTTTGATAACCACGATTTTATCAGCCCCTGAAACTGTTCTCATACGGTGGGCAATAATCAGCACGGTCTTATTTTTAATAAGCTCACTAAGTGCATTTTGAATTTTACTCTCATTCTCAGTATCAAGTGAAGCTGTAGCCTCATCAAGCAAAATGATAGGAGCATCTTTTAACATTGCTCTGGCTATTGATATACGCTGTCGTTCTCCTCCTGATAATCGCTCTCCATTCTCACCAATCAATGTATCATATCCTTGTGGAAGCTTATTAATGAACTCATGACACCTAGCAAGTTTAGCTGACTCAATTACTTCTTTATCAGTAGCATCTTTCTTACCGATACGAATATTATCCATAACACTTGAATTGAAAAGTGTAACATCCTGAAAAACTATTGAATAATTATCTAAAAGAGTTTCCGGATCAACTTTGGAGATATCTTCTCCACCAAGAGTAATAACTCCTTTATCTATATCCCAAAATCTTGCAGACAACTTAGCTAGTGTACTCTTACCTCCACCAGAAGGTCCTACAAGCGCTGTTACCTCTCCCTGCTTAGCCATAAAGCTTACATTCTTCAATGTTTGCACACCGTCTTGATAAGAGAAATCTACATTTTTGAATTTTATATCGTAATTCTTAGGATAAAACTTGGTCTTTCCTTCCTGCCTTGGCATTTCATCCATTTCTTTCATTCGTTTGATACGAACATTCAGATAGATAAGCAGTGCAAAATTATTCATTACATCCATTATAGGGTTATAAATACGTGCAGACACTACAAGAAAGACAAGGTAAGTAAAAATATTTATAGACCCTATCGATAATAGATGAGCACCATAGAGTATAACACTTGGAAGTCCAAGCTTTAACAATACATATGACAAGTTGATAAAAGCCCCTATCAAAAGCTCTCCTTTTATAAGATGTTTTTCATAATTATCTAATCTTGAATTTAGATTATTTGAAAAGGCTTCTTCTCTATTATAGGATTTTATTTCATGAGCTGAATCAAGCCCTTCCTGAATTTTATCTGATATATCTCTTTTTATATTATATAGCTTATAGTGCATTTTATCTTGAAACTTTTTGGACAGATAAAAAACTAAAGCTGCCACTGGAACAACCCAAAATACTGCAATGGCTAACTTCCAGTTATAAAAGAACAACATAACTGCCATAACAAGAACAGTCAATACTGATGCATATATTTGAGGAACTGAATGGGAAAAAAGCATTTCTACTTGTGTAGCATCTTCCATTATAGTTGAACTTAAATCCGCAATATCTTTTTTGCCAAAGAAAGCCAACGGTAATTTCCTTAGTGTTTCAGCTAGACTAATACGTCTTTTCGCACTCTCTTCATAAACTTTGGTATAAGTTGAATCATATTGAAAATAAGCAATAACAAACATTACTATGAAAAATGCTATAGACATAATAACGTAATATAGAATGCTATTCTTGGAGCTATTAGAGGAGTTCAAAAGTATACTCATGTATTCATCTAAAAATTTGAAACTGAGGACTACAGGAACCATAAAGCTAATTTCCATTATTACAGTCCAAATTATTGATTTCAAAAGGTCTTTTGCACCTTTTTCAGACATTGCATATTTATTTTGAAAATATTTAAGCATATTGTCTTCCTCCTTTTACATATTTTTCAGTCTTAATCTTCCATGCTATAGATGTTTGATATTCATCCCACATTTTCTTATACGTACCATCTTTAGTAATAAGATCCTTGTGGGTTCCTGATTCTACGATTTTTCCATCTTGCATAACCAATATTCTATCAACATTCTGTACGCTTGTAAGACGATGAGCAATCATTAATGTTGTTTTATCACGGCTAACCTCTTTCAGTGCTTTTTGGATTAGGTGCTCATTTTCAGGATCTGCAAAAGCAGTAGCTTCGTCTAAAAGCACTATAGGAGCATCCTTGACAATTGCTCTGGCTAGTGCAATCCTTTGCTGTTCTCCTCCTGATAGATAAGTTCCTTTTGAGCCTATTACAGTATCAAGTCCATCTTCTAGATTATCTATGATATCTCTGGACTGTGAGAAATCAATAGCTCTATTTATATCTTTTTCTCCTATATTTTCTTTACCAAAAACTATATTCTCTCTTAATGAACCTTTGAACAGCTTGGTACTCTGGAAAACAAATGAGATATTGTCCATAAGTTCTTTTTTAGGAATATCTTTTACATTTATTCCTCCTACTAATACTTCACCTTCATCTACATCCCAAAAACGGGCTGCTAACCTGGCTATAGTCGTTTTTCCTCCTCCAGAAGTTCCTACAAGAGCAATGGTTTCACCTTGATTCAATTTGAAACTGATTTTGTCTATAGCACGTTTATCGCTTCCTTCATATGAAAATACCACATTCTTAAACTCTAAGCTGTGATCTTTTATATTTTTAATATTACTGGAATAGCTCATGTTAGGATACTCTAAGAGATTATCTAGTCTATCTATAGCTTGCCCCGCAATTAACGTATTTTGCTGAAAATGCATTGATTTCATCAATAGCATTGTAAATATAGGAGATATAAGAATGTAAAAAATAAAGTCAGCAATTACTAGCGGAAGATTTTCTCCTCTTCCTATTAAAAAGATAGCCATAGGAACTAAAAAGAATGCTGCTGTTTGCATGATTGTGCTATAAAATGACATTGGTCTTCTCCAAAGAATAGTATATGCATGAACCATTTCTTTGTATTTAATTATACTATTATAAAATCGTTTGAAAGAAAATATACTTTGACCGAAGGTCTTTACAACTGGAATACCTCTAATATATTCCACTGATTCTGAACTCATTTCTTCTAATGAATCATAATATTTTCTTTGAAATTCTTTACCTATAGTAGTTGACATGAACTTCATTGTTATAAAACCTAAAATAATTGGAATAAGAGATGCGATCCCCATTCTCCAGTCCACTATAAAAATCAAAGCTATAAGGATAATGGGTGAAACGATACTACCTGCCATATCAGGAAGTTGATGTGCTAAAAATGCATGAGTTGTTCCTGCTCCATCATTGACAATCTTTCGTATTTTTCCACTTGAATTATTATCAAAAAAACCAAGAGGCATAGATATTATTTTTTCCATACCCACTTTTTGCATTCCTACCTCTACACGAAATGCAGCGAGATGTGAACTTAAAAGTGCGCAGAAATATAGTACTATTCCTCCCATTGCGCTTGCAAAGGCAATCCACGCATAAAAACCTACATTTGACATATCAATGGATTCTGGCGACGATAGTATATCACGTACTATGTACCATACAAGAACAAAAGGTAAAATGTTAAGTGCTGCTGATACTCCTGACAATACTAATGATAAGGGCAAAAGTGCTTTTTTATTGCCCATATAAGGTGTAAACCTTTTTAAAATAAATGTTTTTTTATTTTTTGTCATACTGTTACTAATCCTCCTATTTCTATAATATTTTATTTCAATTAAAAATGTTAGATATATCTAACTTAATTTCCAAAAAAAATACAACATATATTAATTGCTATATTTTCCTCTAGTAAATTTAGTTAGTATTATTATAAACCTAATTTCTTATTTTTTCAACTAGTTATTATTTGATTATCACCTTTTTAGTTATTATTTGATTGTCACCATTTTTCATAGGGATATTTCAACACTTTCCCTAGATTCCTGTGAATTGGTTGGTTTGTTCATTATATCTATATTCAATCTTTTGTAATTTATCTTCCAGTTCTACACTTTCCATTCCATAGTTACTGCATAGATCCTCTAAAGAGCTAAATTCATCTCTTAGTTTCATATTTATTATACTTAATAATATGTATGGATCCATAGATAATAGCTTTTGTTTGTCCATTTTAGTTCACCTGCCTTGTTGAAGTAGTAATATTATGCTTCTTTTTATGATATGGCATACTATGATGTAAGTCAATATCATTTTTATTAAGGTTAATTAGCATAACTATTCAAAATTAGATAAAAGTTCTTTTTCAAGGTAATAAAAAACATGTCAGCTAAAAAGGTTATTAAGTGACATGTTTTTTATCCTCATAATTAATTTATAGTTAGACCATTATTATTTTAACATGATTATCGGCTTTTTATATTACGCCAAGTAGTTTTAATAGTTGAATACAATCTTTGTAGCTCGCTATATATAAGGATTGATTAGCACACGTTAATTTATCGGATTGTTTAGTAATATATTGTTTGACAAATTCTCTATCTTCTTCATTTAACGAATTGATTATTGTTTCAAATCTATGCTTGTTATTATCTAAGTAGCAATCTAATTCTTGGTATTCTATGTCTGTATTAACAAAATCCCTATAGGTTTTATCTAACATATGTACTGCAAAAACATTAAAGTGTTCTGTGATATCTAACATAAAATCATACCTCCATTCTTGAATTACTATCGTAAACAGGGTATAATGGATTTACCGCTATTTTTGATAGTGGGATGTAAGAAGTGGTGTATAGCTTAACGGGCGTTCACCGCTTCTTTCTATTTGTTTTTCAAGTCGCTTTCCAACTTACCTATTCCTCGTCTAACACTTTCGGCTCTATTAACTTGATACTCATTACAATACTTATCAAGTATTTCTTCACTTTTTTTATCTAGCCGAACATGAATTGATTTGCCTTTAGGATTATCAGTTGGTCTGCCTACTTTCTTAGGCACATGTTCACCTCCTATTATTTTGTAGCCCATAATAATTTTATAATATGCAGCCCAAAATGTCAAGATTAAAATAGTGCGTTTATTAAATTATAATATAACTATAGTTCCATTCTTGAATTACTATCGTAAACAGGGTATAATTGATTTACCTCTATTTTTGATAGTGGGTAACAAAGTAGTGTTTTTCGCTTGCAATGCAGACACTGCTTTATTTTTTTAATCCTTTTTCTTTAATTCCCTAATGCCTTTTCTTACTGCTTCATTTTTACTAATTTCATTAGTATTTGAATATTCCTCTAAGATTTCATAATGTTCTTTATCTAATCTTATAGTAAGACGTATATCTTTAGGATTCTCAGAAAAAGGTCTACCAACTTTTCTAGATATAGTAACCACCTCCCAAAAATTGTTGGCTGACAATTTTATTATAATTCATGTCAGCCATTTAATCAAGTATTAATTTTTAGTTACCAATTTATCTGTTAACAAATTTAATTTTTATATGAAAATGCTAAAAATCAACTATAAAATTGTTGATTTTTTAATTATTTTATGCTATGCTGCTACTATAACTTATTCTAATTATTTGAGGAGCAAATCATATGAACAAACTTATAACATTAGATCTATTCGCAGGTGCTGGTGGTCTAAGCTATGGTTTTATAAAAACCGGCTTTTTTGACGTAAAGCTAGCTGTAGAAAATAATAAACATGCAAGAGTTACGTATAAAAAAAATCATCCAAATGCTGAATTAGCTGGAGATATTAATAAAATTGATTTCAATGATCTTATAAATAGATATGGACAAATTGATGTAATTATTGGTGGACCACCATGCCAAGGTTTTTCCAACGCAAACAGGCAACACAATTATTTAGTATCTCCTAAAAATCAATTAGTAAAAAAATATATTGAAGCAGTTGAAACTATAAATCCAAACATCATTGTGATGGAAAATGTTAAAACAATAGCTTCTGAAAAACATAAATTTTTTTACAGCAATAATGATGAAAAAATGATGCCACACATAGGACTAAGCCTCCATGATGAAGTAGTTAATTTGGGAGCAAGCCATTTAAATAACAAGCAGTTTTTACACTTTTTAAACAAGATGAAATTGAATCCTAATATTTCATCACAACTACTCCCCGAAAATGTATATATTTGTTTAAATCAATTACATAAAAACACTAGTAGTTTAACATCATTTAGCCAATACTATAAAAAACACATTCTTAAAATAAATAGAATAATTGCAAATTGGGATTTTAATTCACATAATTTTTGGTGCAAAAGCTATAAAAATATATGTGTTAACATTAAAAAGCTAGTTGAGATAAGCAATATAAACGTAGTCTTTAACTATATGTCTTCTAATTTATCAACTATAATAGATACTCAAAAAATAATTCATAAAATGCTTGATATTCAAGAATACAATATATATCACAAAAAACTTATATTATCTAATACAAATGATATATTGTTATATACTAAGTCCTATAAAATAATGGAATATATTGAAAAGAAGCTAAAATCACTTGGGTATTCAATCGATTCAAACGTACTTAATGCTGCTGATTACTGTGTACCCCAATTACGAGAACGCTTCATTTTAATAGGTATAAAAAAAGAGTTAGCAAAAAAAACTGTAGCATTACCTGAACCTATTTTACATTCACCAGATGAATATTATACTATAGGTGATTCTATAAAAGATTTGGAACAGTACACCCCCAATATTAATCTAGATGAATATAACCCAAGAAAACGTAGAAAAAACAAAAAAAAGAAAAACGATTATATTATGCAATTATGTGATACTGATTTCATTCATAACCACATTATAACGAACACCAGAGAGACAGCATTAGAACGCTTTAAAAACTTACAACCAGGACAAAATTTCCATAACTTAGCTGATAATTTAAAAACAACATACACTACTCCATCAAAAACTCAGAATACAATATACAAGAGATTAAGTTACGATGTACCCTCTGATACTGTAGTCAATGTAAGGAAATCAATGTGGATTCATCCAACAAAAAACAGAGCTATCAGCATAAGAGAAGCTGCTAGACTTCAATCATTTCCTGATAGCTTTATATTCTACGGAACCAAAGATGCACAATATCAACAAATAGGTAACGCAGTTCCTCCTTTATTAGGAAAAGCAATTGCAAATAAGGTTGTAGATATTATAAAATAGTAATAGCTCTAAACCAAAATACCTTGTTCTTCCGCCTTCAAATAAATTTCATACAATATCTTGGACTGTTTCTCTGAAGGCGGAGTCAATTTTCCCATTGACATACTTTTCAATATTCCTCTTTGAGCACCAGATAATTCACGTATATTTTCTTGTCTACTATAAAAATCATAAATTCTATTCCAAGAATTGCTATTTACTTCATTAACGACAAATATTTGCATTTCAATACCTCTATCAAGTTTCTTAGCCTTTTTCTCTTCTTTCTTTATATATTTCATCTCTTGTTTTTCTATTAGATATTTACTTGGTATATCAACACTCACGTTAACTTGTTTTATGCTATCCCAACACTTTTTCTGTTTACACCACTGAGATACGTTTGCATATCCTTCAGGAGGATTTGTAATATCCTCGTGAATAATCTTTGCCAGGATTTTTAGTACCTCAATTAGATCTTCTGGAATTTCTTGATTTTCCCAAATCTCACTAAAACTAAAAAACTTTGATTGCTTCTTAATAATATATGCCAAAAATGCGATAGTATATGTTACAATTTGGGCTCTGTACCCCCCATTATACCAATCAGCAGCAGAAACTAACTTTTCGACTTTCCTAAAAAGTATAACTCTTGAAATTGCTTCTTTAAAATAGCTTTCTGTTATTACTAAGTTATTCTTTTCCAATTCATCTGTTATTTTCTCAGCAAAATATTGAAAACTAAATTGAGCTCCTCTTGATACTACATTAGGTTGTTGCATCCAAGTATTCTCACTTTTGGCTAAAAATGTTTTATCTACTAACTGTGTCTTTGGATTTTCCAAGATAAATTTCTTCTTTTCTGCTTTTGTAAGATAAGCTTGCTCATTAAGGTAGGCACCTCTTACACGTTCATAGAACCAATGTGTTCTTCTTTGCGATCCACCTTTAGCAGATATCCATATTCGGTTGGCATAGTTCTTAAATTCCTTATGAAATGGGCTGTTAGAAAAAAAGTCCGATTTATTAACTTTATTTTGTGTGTTTGCATATTCAGAAATCTTCGCAACAGCCTGATTTTTCTCTTCATTATTTTTAATTATCGATAGCTTCATTTGTACAAATACATCATCAATATTCAATTTATAGTTCTTCTTTGCGGCATATATTGCTGAAGTAGTTTGAGCACCATTAACAATTTGAAAATCACTTATCTTTGTAATATGTCCATTATCATTAACTTCAATATCACTTGCAGTTGCCGTAATACCATTATTGTAGGCAAAAAACTGTTTTGGACTAAATTCTATTGTAGTGCGAAGCCCTTTATTTACTTTTCCCCTAAACTGAAGAAATGTCCTAACATTTTGTTCAAATAATCTTTGTCCATACTGTTCATATATATCCGCAAGTGAATTACCATCCATTACTACTAAGTATGAATCATACTCTTCGACATTTTGACTTACTTTAAGATATGGTAACTTCACATTTACTTCATACGTCTTACTATTAAATTCAGAAAGGTATATTTTATAAATATACTCAATATCAATAACTTGGTGTTCAATTACCACCTCATTAATTTTATCATCAGGAATGGTCACTAAATTTCGTGTTGCTTTACCATCTGTAATAATTATAAATTTGACTTTTGAAATCTTATTACCAGTAAAATACCTGTATATGTTGTATAATGCATTATAACCATCAGAAGTTTCTTCTGCCCCTTCATAAAGTCCAGAAATACAACTTGTTAAATAGTTCTTTAACCTTTTAAACTTTGTATTAATATGTTGACGTGTCAGTGTTTGAACAGAGTTTTCCTGAAAATAATAATGGACAATTAATGAAAGCAATTGCCTCTCCTCATCATAATCATATCCATTTAGCTCCATTCCCTTTTTGATATAGTCCGACATTGTATAATTAATACTCAGCTCACCTATACTAACAAGTTCTTCGCAGACATTCTCAAAAAAGGCTTCTGACTTAAGTAGTCCCCTACTCTCAGTATCTACTAATATTGATTGTAGAAAATTCTCATAAAACTCATCCAGCGTAATCATACTACTCACCACCAAACACTTCATCTAATGTTCTAACAAATTCTCGACACCTTGATAAGTCTATCTTATATTTTATCTCATTAATTCTATTATCAATAAGCTCTCTGTTTAACCTAGGAAACAATTCATTCACATAATAAATAGTCTCTGAATCAACAACAAAATTATCCTTACTTTGTTCAGTAAAGTTAGGTATCCAACCTGCTTCAAAAAGCTTAAGTTTTAATTTTTCTACATACTCCTCATCAACCTTATCCACTATATCATTATAAATATCATCTATAGTCTGACCTGTGTCAGCAATCGTAACTCCATAGGAAACTAAATACAATTGGTCTTTTTCAGTATACAATTGATCTATAGATGATATATTTGCAACATTACCTTTAGTTACTCGATGAGATTTTACCTCTAATACAATCTTCTCTAAGTTAAAATCTTGACGATCCTGATTGACACCAACCCACGAATCAATTGCTACGTTGTATCCTTTATATCTGGCAATGATATTCTTCAAGCAATATAACTCAGAAAATAATCCCATTTGCTTTTCTGTAGATAGACTTAACTTTCCTTTATTTGCCAGTAAATTCTTCCATTTCTTTAATCGATTTTTTAGTTTAACTAATTTATCTTTATCTAATTTATATTTATCAATTGTTGTAATTAAATCTTTACATAGGACATAAAAAATTTCCCAATCTTCATTTCTATCCAGAGTCAAACATAACTCTATATTGTTATTATCTGTAGTATTCGTAAAAATATCTATACCCTTGAGTTTAACATCTAATTCAAAATTTAAGTGTTCAATTTGTAGTTTTATGTAAAAGCCATATTGATGTTCAAAATTAACAATCCAAAAATAGTCATGATTTGTTTCAAATTCTATTCTTCTTCTAGTACCGAACTTCATATTTTCCCAAGGATTACTGAATGATTTAATCATCACTATCCCTCTCTTCTTTCATATCCTGAATTATTTGATCAACATAAACACTATTTATCTTATGTCTGATTAATTTTCCACCGCTATTAATTCCTCCTGGAAAACTAATACCAAATGCAGCTAAATTTTTAATATCCTCTTTATCAGTATCAATTATATGCAATACTAATAGTGGCTTTTTCATAATTGCTCTTAAATCTTTTCTATTCTTGCCAGCACTTTCTTCAATTGAAAATAGCACTTTTTCTAAAGACTCTGAAGAAATCTGTCTTCTATTTGCTTCTAGGTAAGTATCTTTATCTGTCATTGTTCTATACTCTTTTCTAAAAGTGATATTTCCAATAGTATGCTTACCGTAACTACCACTAGCTAATAGAACATCCCATTTAGTATCAATATCATTTGCATATTTTCTTATAAAATCAATAGGCATCTTTGACGTAATGTATATAGGGTTACTTGCAAATACCTCATAGTTATCTAGAAATTCAATAATATGCTCTCTATCCACATCTTTCCAGAGGTTCTTTTTTCTCGAAATCTCGTGCTGTCCAATTTTATTATTAATTAATTTAAGTACAAAATCTTCTACAACTTTTAAGTTTTTATTACGAATTTTTTCATCTTTTTTCAAGCATGTTGTTTCTTTTTCAGCTCCATCAAGTTTCATATTAAAATAATAATCTTTTGTATGTTTCAGTTTATTATGTGCTGTTACTTGTAACGCACTGTCTGGATGCTGGCTAACTGACAAACCGAAATCATTTGGAGTCTTTTTAGCATCCGCCATTCTTCCAAAATCCTCAAATAAATCTTCTGTTGCCTCAATAATACTTGCAAAATTTGTTTCCATTTGCTTACTCATATAGATTTTACATATATCTTCATATCCAATTCTGTATCCAAACCAACGACCCATTTGCATTAACGTATCATACATAGCTGTAGTGCGCATAAAGTAACTTACACTTAATCCTTCTAAAGTAAATCCTCTAGATAAACTCGCTCCTCCAACAGCAATTACATTTACTCCAGATTCATTGGTATATTCTAGAGGAATTTTGGCTTTCTGATGCACCTCTCTTACTTTTATTGATCTTATTATTATACATATTTCTTCAAGAACAGTTTCCCATGAATGTCCAATATCTATATGTACTTTATAAAAGCTTTCCTCTATTTGACTTATATCATCACTTAAACTAGAAGCTTCTTGTAATGCTCCATAAGATATTATTTCATCCTTTAAATTCTGCACATAATTTTCTATAAAAAACGAAACTTTAATGTGGATTGCTGTAAATCTACTTACATGAACCAACATGCTATTATGCTTACCGTTTTGACCTCTTAAATTACGAATAGCAATATTTATTATAAAGATTCTTATGGCTTCTTTTAAACTGTCTGGCAATCCCATAATATTAAAGTCTTTTTTATGTCGTAATGGTATCTTATCTTCATTATCTTCAATATGTATAATATATTTCTTGTTATTCTCTAAAAAAATCTTTCTAGCCCCAAAATAGTTATTTGGTGCATTTAATGCAACTATAAAGTCTTTTGGAAACAAATCTCTGCCATATTGATTATTGTCTACTTTATAGTCAATAAAAATATTTGCATAAGGTGTCGCCGTATATGCAACATAAGCGCATTTATCAAATAGGCTCATGAGTTGTCTTAATTTTCTATTTATTGTAGTTGGGTCATCTTCACCTCTTGTATTAATCGATGCATAATCTGATTCATCATCAATCATCAACATTGCGTGTTTTGAAATCTTGTTCTTATAATTTGCACTTAACCAATCAATTACATTAGTCAATGTATTTGTGTGTTTTTTTATAACCATGATAACTGGAACACTGATATTATCGAAATTAATCATACCTTTACTTTTATCAGCATCTCTCTTATTAAAATCTGTTTCAGTTGTAGTTAAAGTACTTGGAATACTGTCATTTCGATTTCCACCTAATCTCCCTACACCAACGAGTTTTCCATTTTGTACACCTATAACAGCTTCATTAATTCTTACCTGTGTTTGATTTCTAAGATTATTTATACCACCTGCTATAACAATTATAAATTTATATCCTGCATCACATGCCTTACAGATTAATGCAGAATAATTAGCTGTTTTACCTGATTGAACATGACCAACTACCATACCATATCTCGAGAACTCATTTAGAGCAGGGTCAGCAATATTATTCATAGCCACATCTGTGTCGGTATCAATTGTCCTAACGACTTCAGGTGGAAAATCTTGTCCCATATATTCTTTATATCGATTCCAAAAATTAAGTTCTTTGAAATTTTTAGCTCCATCTGTCCACCAGCTATTATTTCTTTTTTGTTGTTCATAGCCTTGAATTAAAAATCCTTTGTCCATTTGGACATCAAAATGCATCTCTAATTCTCTAATCATCCGTTCCCAATCTTCTTCAGCAATATAAAAATCTGCTGATAATCCGAAGAATGAAAGCATACGATTCCTCATTTGATTATCTTCTAACAAGTTTCTCATTTCATAAATATTTTCTTTTATTGTATTTGCCTGTAATGGAGGCTCTAAATCTTGTAGCTTACTTTTTATATTCTTCTTAACTTTTTGATAATTGCTCATTTCCATTAATCTACCCCACCTTATTCTTGAATATTTCTGTTTTAATCAATTCTGCATAGTTGCTTCCTACACTCTCTAAATATTTTATCAAATCTAATGCTTCATCCTCATTAAGAATTCCTTTTTGATCTATATCATGAGGTCGCTCTTGTAGTTGTGCCTGAATTGCTTCAATCGGAATATATGACTGTATACACTTTAAATACTTATCAAGTAGTAAGAATTGTTCTGCATCTAATTCGTCATATAATTGCTTTAGCACTGGATGTTCTTGATTTAGCATAAAACGTATCTTGCCCTCATGAGGTACTAAATCCCAAAATCTAGTAGTAGTTTTATCAGTTATCTTTCTACCTCTGCCAGAATATGGGCGAGAACCTTTGACTGTAATTTTTTTAATTATCCTCTTTAATTCACTTTTAATTTCACTAGTTGGATAAGCTTTCGATTTTTTTATATCTATTCCCCAGTATTTATCTTGATCACTAGTAATATCAATCTTTATCCTCACCAACTTATGAGCATCAGTTGCTTGATGTAACCCCCACCACGTGCCATAAATTAGCAATCGATTCTCTCTATAAAGATAAAATCCTTGTGACCTAATATATCCCTCTTTTGTAGCATAATACTCATAATCATTTTGCGCAATTTTGGAATGATGAGGTAAAATGTATGGCTGTATTATTATTTGTTCATCATGCAAAAATATTATCTCATCAGGAATTTGTTGTGTAGCTGGATGACTCCTGTTAAAAGGATCAAACGGCTCTACAACAATATTGTTAATTGATATTTCTAATTTTTGCATACCTGGTCTTGCTTCTAAAAATCTATGAAAAACCAATGCAATATGCTCTCTTAACTCAGTAATTTTCTTTGAAAATAAGCTCTTATCATAACGATCAATATTCTCCCAGACAACCAAAGTACCATTTTTACAATCTACAATTTTATGATATTGATTGAATTTTTCTATATTATATTCTTCTGGAGTGATCAATTCCCATTCATTTTTATATGAAATAAAATCTAAATCCCATTGTCTTGCACTAATTATTCCATTCTTCTTTGAAATGACAGTAAGTAACTTGCACTGTGAAAACGAAGCAGTCTTTAACCCTAGTCCAAATCTTCCCAAGTCTGTTTTCTCTCTCTTATCATCTGGATTCTTTGTTGCAAGTCTCATTGCCTCTACTAATTCTAATTCATCCATTCCTATACCATCATCAAATAATTCAAAACTTAATTCAGGTTCAGGTTTAATTATAATATCTATTTTTTTTGCAGCTGCTGAAATACTATTATCTATAATGTCCGCTACTGCTATTTCAAATGAATAACCAATATCCCTTAATGACTTTATAAAATTACTGATATTGGGTTGTACAGTTTCAGTTTTCATACTCATTCATCCCTCTTATCTATATATGTATCTCATAATTTTGTATATTCAACATTTAACCACATCTTATATCTATTATATATTACATTTATCGACTAAGCAATAATTTTGAAAAATAACCCACTAGATGCCCTTTCCATTTTGTGTATATACCAAATATCTCATTTTAACATACATAATTATCTTAAATCACCATTATAAAATACCAACATCCTAAATTTTAATCCCAATCAAAAAAGAGAGTAGCTAATATTAAACCCTGCTCTCTTATCTAGCGCTATATATAATTATAAGTAAACTCCATATTTATCCAATCATAATTTTCAGCATCATTAATTTTGATTAATCCTCATTGTTTTATATGCTAATTCAATATCTGTTTATCATATCAAATCTATTTCCGTCACACCATTTTGTCCAATTATCACTTTCTTATACCTTTTGAATCCCCTATAAGTTTCAATAGTTTTATCCATAAGTGCTACTCTCCAGATTTTATTAAAATCCCTTCTTATGCAAATAAATATATCCATTGAATCTTGATTAATTACCATTGAATATTGTGTAGTAAATTGCCCTTTAGATAACTGAGTTTTTTTCAATACTTCAAATGCCAGATTGTAATCAAACTCCTCTTCTGCACTATTAATCATATTTGTAGCAGTAATATATCTATCAATTCCAAATCCATTAATACTATTGATATCCTTATTAAGCAATTCACTATTTGAAAAATTAGTCATTACAGCATCTTTTTCATCTGATATCAAAAATGAATTCCCATCTAAACTTGGTTCGATAATTACTGTATGACCATATTTGTCTGCATATAACTGATGTCCTTTTAACTGTCTAGAATAATTTAATTTCTTTTGTCCAATTACATCTTCAATAATATATTCAATATTACTTGCCTTTTCCATAGCTTTTTTATATACATCAAATGGCTCTATCAAATCATCACTATTATCTGAAAATGTTGCAATATCAGAAATCATAACTTGAGCAGCTCCAAAAACACCATTGCTATTAAAACCCGCAGTAGGTACATATTCATCATCTATCTGGAACATTAATTGAAAAATATTGACACTATTTACATCAACAATATTGAACTTTAACTTTACATCATTGTAATCAAAATTCATTCCATATATTGGTGTTTTATTATAACAAGCAAAACTTGTACACATGATTAATCACCCTTATAATTTTCTTAATTCCCGATTATTCCATTTGATAATTTATCAGTTGTTTAGTTTTATCTAAACAAAGCTACAGAATTGTTAAAACTCTATAGCTTTAATATACTTATATCTTATATAGATATTTATAGGTCTAATTCATTAAGCAACTCTTTAAGTTTTTTCAGTTCATCTTTAGAAAGAGTTACTCCCTTACCCATCTTTTCATGTTCAGGATCCCAATCTCTTAAATCATACTTGGGTTCTCTATCATTCCAACTAATTAAATTTAACTCTTTTGCCCATCCTTTGTTATTTTCAGATAAACTACCTATTGTTTCTTGTATTTCATATTTAATGTTTGACATATTATTTTCCTCCTGCATTTTATTTTATACTAGATTGTCCTTCAATGTAAAAAGTACTTTTGCTGGAACCTAAAAATTCTTCTAAATAAATCATTTATTATGATTAATCCTCATTGTTGGATATGCTAATTGGATATCTGTTTCATTACCAAAAGCATGAAGAATATCTTCCCATATATCATTTATAGTATTCCTTCTTAGACGTGGCACGCACAAATATCTTATTGTTAATTGTACTCCACTTTCTTTAACATCTGTATACACAATTGGTGTGAGATTTTTATAATGAATCATATATTGTTTTTTTGCTTGTTCTACCATTCTAGCTGCTTTTTCTGATAAATGCAAAGAGTGTTTATTGCTTATATCCGTTAATATTTTTTTAGCCTTTTCCCAATTACTCTCAAAAGTAATAAGCACCTTAATTTCATTCCAAATATATTTAAATCCTTTATCGTAGTTGATTATTCCATGAATAAATATAAAGTGATTTGGAATAATCACAATGCGCCCTGTACTTTGCTCACCATTTTCATAAGAAGATATCTCCATTAAGCTGAATTGGAACATTCTGATATCAATAACATCTCCTTTTTGTTCATTAATACTAATCCTATCACCTGCCTTAATAGGTTTTTTAATAATTATGAAAATCCACGCTGCCATATTTACAAACAAATCTTTTAATGTTATGGCAACACCAGCTGAGACAAGACCCAAATAGGTGGTTAAACTTGCTGTATCATCTGACCAAAGAAATATACAGACTATAACAAAAACCGTACTAAAAAAATAGTAAACCCTTTTTCTAGCTATATAATATTTATTGTTTTCATTATTAGTCGAATAAATAATACGATTAATTAATCTAATAATTACCATAATAAGCACAAAAGCTATTATAGTCCATAAAATTTTTATCAAAGCTTCATTATCATTTATATAACTCAAAATCGCTTTCATTCTTTAGCAAAACTCCTTTCACTACCGATTTATAGTCATATTGAATTATTGGGAATTAAACTGCCAAAAACCAAAAGTAGCTATATCTACAAGTATTATAACATATAATCCGTTTTCTTTAGAAACAATAAAATTATTGAATATTATGACAAAATATGCTAATATTGTATAACATGTTTGCATAAAAGAATAATTAGGTACTAACAAAGGAAGTGTCTTAAGTGAATAAAAAAAATTTTATTGGTTTAATATTTGTCATTGGTTTTATGATTTTACTGACTACATGCTTTAATAATAAACCAGATAGTAATGAGATTTCAACCACGGAAAATGATGAAAAACTAGAAGAATTGGATAAAAATGAAAAAGCATTTGACTATGAAGATTTTAGACAATTATATGAAGAAATGGAGAATAATTTAGCTATAGAAGATTATAGTCTAATTTATGGTTCTAACGGCAAACATACCGTAGCTATAGGACCAGAATTGACCTTTGGTAATGGTGTTTTTCTTACACTATCTGGTGATAATATTAATGACCCAACCCAAGATGTATTATATTTTGAAAGCAAAGATATGCAAACATTAATAATGTGTAAGTATATCATATACTGAAAGCTATATTGGAAACAATTGCATCTATTATTTACCAAGTAGTGGTGAGGATTTTGAATCAGAACTCAAAGTCTTAAGTGATTTTATGATAATATCATATAAGAATTTAGTAATAACAGTACATCAAACCAATAAAGAAAAGGTAGATCGTGAAATTACGAAAGAATTCATGTACAAAATTAGAGACTTACTATTAGGATATGATGATTAAACACTACTTTCCTTGTCAATAGATTTTTCATATCAAATCATCATTCTTACTTGACATTGTTTCAATATCAAGAATTATAGCATATAATTTCCACAATAAAAAATTGTGTTAACATAACACAATTTTTTAAAATAAATCACCTTATTTAAGTATAATATGAATCTCTTTTCCTAATCCTTTTGCTACCTTAAACAAAAAATTGAGTGATGGGTTATAATTACCACTTTCTAATCTGCTTATATTAGATTTCTGTGTTCCAGTACGAAAAGCAAGTTCTTCTTGAGTTATATTTTGTTCTTTTCTTTCTTTAATAATTTCTGATATGATTTCATATCGTATTTTAAGTTTTTCATATTCATTTCTGAATTCCTCCGCTTTCATTAACTCCTCTGTTACTTTTGAAAGCGATACGCCTGTTCTACTCATCATCACACCTCTTTACATAATCATATATAAATCACAAGAAGCTAGTCTTAATTTTGTTCTCCGATACAATTGGTACCATTACTTTTATATCTGCAATACCCTGTTCATCTACTATTTCTCCATATTTGACAATATCATATTTTGCTTGTTCATTAAGTTGGTATGTTGTAGATGGAAACCATTCTTGATAAATATAGTCTAATACTGATTCAATAGAGTCATGTGGTTTAGCTCTAAAAGCAAATATTACATAACGACTTTTCTGTAATTCTTTAATCACCATATTTTCATCATCATTTCTTTTATTATCTACTTCAACACATGCAGTATAGTTAAAACTTAAATTACCATCAGTCTTTTGTTTTGCATTTTCATAATCGTTTAGCCCATAAACCCAATTCTTAGATATACGATTTCTAATCTTTACTTTTGATTTATTCAATTTTTTCCATAACCTTGGAATCACAAAAAATCCCTTTAGAGTATTTGCACTGAATCCCGCTAATATCATTTCATTACAATTTTCAAAATTAATATTCATTTTAAAAGTATGTTCACTGGATATAAATCTTGGGGTTAATGAAAGCTTTCGCATCTTATGTCTAAGTGTCTTAGGACTCATACGAAACTTTGCTTTAAAAGCCTCTGTGAAAGCTTGTTGTGATTCATATCCTGTGTTCAAAGCTATATCCAATATACTGTCATGAGTACACATAAGTTTTTTTGCTGTTTCGCTTAATCTTCTGTTTTTAATATATTGATGCACTGACATTCCAACAACATTTGTGAACATTTTATTGAGATGATACTTAGAATATCCCATTTTTTTTGCTAATGATTCAAGATTATTATTTTGACTTAGATCTTCTTCAATTAAATCAATAAGGTATAAGATATTTTCATAATTTGTTTTCAAATGAACACCTCCATAAATAATACTATCCAAATTGCCATTTGTTTTTCATCATCCTTGTTACGATTACTACAACTATCATATCAGCAAATAACTCTTCTTTTGGGTATCTATTTTAACATCATATTAGCTTAGTATTTTATTATGGCTACTTAATTTTTCTTAATCTCTATATCCCTATACTCTATCCAATCAAAACACATTTTTGCAATTTCTTCTCTTGCAATGTTTTTATATATCCTGACTGTTCCATCACTATATCCTGTCAACAATCCAGAATATTGTAGCAAATCCACGTATTCATCAGCCCATGTTGGAATCTTAGCTTTATCAGTGAAATCATTACTTGGTGGTAATACTGTTGCAGTCATTTCTAATATTCTACCTAAGACAGTTATTACTTCTGCTCTAGTGATATTTTTATTAGGCATAAATTTAACAATACCATCTTTCTCTATCCCTTTTACAAGCCCATATTCATATGCTTTCTGTATATATTCTTTTCCCCAATCCTTAGATGATTCATAATCAACAAAAGTGGACTTATCATCAAATGATACTTTCTTCGGAATTTCATCATACATTTTTTCAAGAACCCTAATAATCATGGCTGAAAACTCTAATCGTGTAAGTAGTCTTGTTGGTCTGAAGTATTTGTCTTCACCAACTTGTTCTCCATTTACAATATCTAATGAACTTATTGACTCAATATATTTTGTTGACCATCTATTAGAAATATCTTTGAAATCATTTTCTTCTTTCTTCTCAAGTACAGCATATTTACTTAGATGATTAAGTTCTATTTCCACTGTTCCTCTTTCAATATCTACTTTTCCACCTAGATACTGCCATTTATCAAATTTGGGGTTAAAATAATATACACCTATATTTTTATTTGTTTCATTACTTCCTCTAAACTTAAAAGTTACTTTAATCGGAGTATTTAACTTTCCTACTGCTTCTTTTAATTGTAATTCTATTATTTCACTATGTGAAACAAACTTATCTGTAGGTATTAATTTTTCAGGATCATTTATAGTTCCGATAAATAGCTGGTCTTTACCTGATACAGTATTTACTGGTATTTCTATCTCGGCTATACCCCTTACAGATAATTTTCTTTGGGAACCTTCACTGATATCAACAATATTTTCAATTGTTATATTTTTTTCAGTTTGAACTAAGCTAATCCAAATCTTACCTATTACAACATCAATATCATTGTTGCTATCCTTATTATTACTATGAGTAGGTTCTTTTGTAACATTTATTTCACTTTCTAATACATGTTCATTACCGAATCCATCTGTATAGCTTCCAGATACTATGGTCTTACCTACCTTCAGAGCTTTTAGATGTCCGAATTCATCTATGGATGCAAAAGATTCTCCACTAACAATTCGCCAATCCACAACTCCATTATCCACAAAGTTCTCAGAATACTTAGAAGCCTCATATAAACTTAGATTCACACTATCTCCTATCTGAATGGATGAAATATATGGCCACATATAGACATATTCAATATTGTCAAGGATTTGAAATTCAATGGCGTCATCATAAGAATAATCTTCTGATATATAATAGGATGCTTTTAGTACTATATCTCCTGCTTCATTAGCTGTAAAAACACCATCTTCAGAAATCTCTGCCAAAGAGTTTCCTTCAATAATTGACCATTCTACATTGGATGAGTTGATTTCCACTTCCTGTAACTTGTCATCTACACCGACAATAGAGAACTCCATTTTTTCACCTGACAATATCTCATTGATTACAGGTTTGATTTTTATTTCTTCGATAGAGCCTATCTTTCCATTAGTAACCTCTGTTGAATAAGTTGTTGTATTTCCAACACGATCAATAGCTTCAATCAGAATATTGTCTTTCAATTTATTAACAGGTATGACGTACTCACTTTCAAATAGATCATTTGCACCCAAATCTACATTTATCCCATTTATTTTTATCTGGCTACCATTCTCAGCGGTTCCCTTAATTGATACCAATCCTGTATCAGAAATAAATCCTGGTAAAGGTGAATCTACTTTTAACTCTGGTGGTGTCGTATCTATATTAAATAATAATGTTTTACTTGAACGGTCTCTATATTTATTTTCAGATACAAATTCCACCTTGTGTTCTCCATCATCTAAATCAAAGAATAATTTGTATGATGGATTGTTGAAGTTAATAAAATATTCTCCATCTAAATAAACTGTTGTGTTCACATCTGTTTGATCAGTTTTAAAATCAATATTAATCTCATTGCTGTTAAAATAGTTCTTAGACATCACTTGAATTGGATTATTGCTATATATTATTTCTATTTCTGGTGGAGTTGGATTTCTTAACAATACTTTATTAGAAATATTTTCTGCTCCTAAATGAATGGACTTTGTACCATCACTTTCATTTAATATTTTTTTCACAGTTATACCTATCGTATATTCATTTCCACTAATTAAGCTGACAATATTACCTGTATTGCTGTCTTTATAGCTTCCTCCAAGGACTACAGAGTTTTCCATGACTTCTAGGTCTGTATAGCCTTCTACAGGTTTTCCAAGAGAATCATATACGGTAACAAAATATGATATTATTCCCTCTTCATTAATTGGATTCCACGTTGATCTAATAAATCCATTTCCATATAGTTCAGTGTTAAGTTCATTGACTTTTGCCGGCTTTTCCAAGTCTACAATTGTAATAAAATTATCTGTCAGTGTAGATTCATAACCGTATAATGGATGTTGAATCGTTGCTCTTACTACATAATCTCCTTCTTCAATCCCTTTAGGAATATCTACACTAACACCTTCTGCCCCTTTTGTACCATCTATATTACCTATAAGTGCATAGCCTGCCCCATCAATTTCATTTTTGTTCAGCAAAAACAAACTCACTAGAGAATCTTCTGCATGACTAGCATCCCATGTGATTTTCAAAGTATTATCCACATTTTTTCCCATGTTAATCCCATTAAATTCTGGAGGGATTTTTACATCCATTAACTTTGAATCAATAATTTGATTGGATTCCAAAACCCAAGTTCCATTCATAGGTTTTTTTACTCCAATATATACATAATTCTCTGTGTTTCCACTTTCACTGTCTTTAGCAGCTATGGTTTGGACTATATAATTTCCATTAATGCTATCATCTTCTACAGAAACAAGGGGATACCTATTACCGTTTGGATCAGTTAATATTACTTCTGGTATGGTATCAACAAAAGTTAGTTCAATTAAGCCCATATCCAGGTTCTGAAAATTATAATTATGGGTTTTTCTATCAATTGATGCTAATACCTGTGTATTGTAATCAAAATCTCCAATACTTGCATATTGGTAATTTGAAGAACCTACAACAGAAATATTACTTCCAAATATTAGATTCATATCTCCTTCTTTACTATGCACATCGTATGTATTCCAATATCTATCTGGTATTATTACATCTGTAAGGGACGCATATGCATATTCTGGATTCATATTATCTAATTCACCGAAAGAAAATCCATCCTTATATACCCATGTCATACCAATAGGTATAAAACCAACTTTTAGATTACCCCACATTTTCTGGGTGCTTACACCTAATTCTATTTCAGTAAATTTCATTCCCCCAGCAATTGGTATTTTATTAGGTACTCCTATCTCTACATTCGCTTTACCTTCCAAGAAGAATTCATAGGGTTTATCACTATTACCAGTTTCTATTTCTCCAATACATATACTTAATCCGCCTTCGATTATCTCAAATGCACTAATATGAGCTTTTAGTGCTAAGTAAACAGGTCTAGCCCATCGTAGTTCAATACTTGCTTGATCAATTACCTTTAATTTTGCTATTTCAAATGATCCATCTAAAGAAAAACCTTCTTTACTAGCTTTTAATGTGAAATCACCTTGAAATGAAGGTACGATATTAAGTCCAAGTATGACAACTACATTTAATGGTGGTGACGAATCATCATCTGTAATTACACCATAGAGATTCTCCACTCCCCCTCCTACCTTATTGATAAATAATGGTGGGGCTATGGGAATTCCAGGCATAAAACCACCTGATAGCACTAAATCATCTAGAACATATCTGCTTTCTTCCGATGTACTATCTTGTATTCTCATTATGGTAATGAAAGCATGTGCTTCTGCTACTTTGATATCAACATCAGCATCTAAAGAATATATGCCCTCTAAAGAATTAATATTCAGCTTGGCTGCTATACCTAATCCTTTATTTTTATTTCCTGAATCTAATCCAGGTATGGAAATATTTACATCCCCTTTACCTTCAATTCCTATATATTTCACATCATCATATACAAAATCCGCTCCGTATTTCTTACCAAAAATAACTTTCTTTACATCAATTGCTACTCCTACTGATTTTTTGTCTTTTTCCTCTTCTTTATCTTCACCTTTTATTATTTTTGTCAGTTTAGTTATCAATTCCTTACTTTTCATCACCAGTGATAATGCTTTTTCAACTTTTGTACTTGTTGGTTCTTTGCTTTTAATTAATTCCATTATGGCATCATACATCTCACTATCGTTAAGTAATATGGCTCGTAGTTTAGCATTTTTCACTTTTTGTGTTTTTCTTTTTTCTTCCAATTGTTCTTCTTTTTTTTCTTCCTCTTTTTCTTCATCTGTCATAAACATCTGATGAAGAGCTTCTCCAATTTCAGCTTCTTCGTCTACAACGGTCTCATCTGTTGTAGGAGTATCAGTTGTTGGAGGTGTAGCAGTACTTTCATCTTTTGTTCCTATGGGTATCTTCACTTCCAATTTTCCGCCTAATGATGCTCCTTCATCGAGCATGATTATATCCCTTAATTCCATTTCAAATCCATCAATGAATAATGAAGCTACATTGGTTGCCAATGATAGATAATCAAACAATGCGATTGTAATATTTTCAAACTCATCTTCATCTTCTTTGATTTTATTGATATTATAATCGGTTCCATCGGCAATAAAAGTGTCAAATCCCGACCACCATATTTCTCCATAATTTAATAACTGTAATGTTCCTTTTCCGTTAATTAATATTAAATCATCTACTTTTTTGATTTCTATTGGTTTCTTCGCATCTTCAAATATAATGACAGAATTAATTATTGCCGACTGATTGTTTGTATTTATCTTGTAAAGATTTTGATTAGTGGTTTGATCTGTCGTCATTTTGATATCACCGACTATATCAAATACTATTTCCTTTAGTTCTCCTTTACTAGCAGTCTCTTGGGTAGTTTCGTAATCAGCTGGTTGTTCATCATTTGTTTTCAAATAAGCTTTAACATTATCTAACCGTTCTTTAGAATCAATAGTGTTGATATAATATTTGAATTCACTATTTAACTCTCTCTTTTCTATATATAAGACCCCATAACTTCTAGCTCTATAATTAATGTCATCAGTAAAAATTATTTGTTTTTCATAAGGTATGTTTACAGGCTTTTCTAAATCATCATGGACCATGCTTATTGAATATTTCCCTAATTTCATTTCATCTTCAATCTGTCCATCAAGTAATGAAATATTTATCTTTTGATCACCGACAACATCAATACTCTCTTTTGGTATTTCATATTTTTTACCTGCTTCATCAATAAGAAACATCTTCCAAATACTTTTATCATTAAAGTATAGAAATCCATTTCCTTTTATAGTTATGTATTTATCTCCTTGGAAATATATTTTCTCTGGTGCAGTGGATAAGATTTGAATTGATGGTGGCTCACCTTGTACAGAGGGTAATAAAATATAATTGACATCGACTACAGGCTGACTGTTGTTATCAGATGTTATCTCAACTTTTATGGGCTCTGATATATAAATATCTTGATTAACAGGCTCAATATCCCAAGACAATGTAGCTATGCTTCCTTTATTAACAACTGCTATAGTCTTTTCCTGTGTTTCCCCTTGTGAAAGTACAAAACCTTCAGGTCTAGTTATAAGTTTAGCTGTTATATTTGTCAATATTTCAGAATCCAGTAAATTATTATTTATATCAACTGATACTTGAAATTTATTTTCTTCATAACCATCTTTTTGACTATTAACAGTTACTTTATTGGGTGATATGAGATCAGCTATAAAGGTTGAATTAGAATCATAGTTACTCAAATCCCCAAGTCCATAATAGGTTTCTATGGTTCTAGTTTCTCCTGGATTTAATGATTCTTCGTTCCAATACAAAGCTACAGCACTATCCTTAGTTCCCACTTGATTATGTTCACTAGTAAAATCAAGGTTTGGATCTACCTGATAATCCCATTTTGTTTCAGCTAAATTATTCCAATGTGCAACTATCATCTTATCTGGAGCTGGATTCCCCCATCCTTTCGTAAATCCATAAGATACAACTTTTGGAGTAAATAGATCATCAGAACATCTCCAATAAGATGGTATGTCTTCTCTCGTCAAAACGGTTTCATTGGTTATTATGTCGCCTGTGTTTCCTAATACAACTGCTGAACCATCATTGGCACCTAACATTGTATCTAATAATATTCTACTTCCAATGTTTTTCGCTATTGTACTCCCATTTACAATTTCATACCTTATTTTAACGTTTCCAATATTGGGGTGATCTCTATCTTCAACCAATTCAATTTTTTGAGTAACTACTATTCCATCCACTTTCCAAATCGAAGTATTAACATTTCCTACATTGTTAGGAACTTTAATAAATCCATCCTTTTCATTAAGAAAACCATATTCATTTCCAAATATATATTCTTCACCATCAATAACGAATGAGGTAAAGGAAGTTTCTGGATCATTGTTTTTATCAAATAGTAATTTCTTATCATTGTCAGTATCTATGTAAGGCGATCCATCTACAGTTCTAATAATGAATCTTCCATCTTTTTTGTCTACACGATATTCAATTAAACCATTACTGAATTTAGAATCGTTTATTTCATATTCCATTCCCAATACTGGCATCATGGAAAACAACATTGTAATTATTATACTTAACGCAGTAATTCTTGTACGCATCTTGTTTTTCATATAATTCTCCTTTTCAAATATATAATTATGAAATTCTCTGAATTAACAAGTTATAAAATCTAGTGTTTCTTTCTTGGTCATATATCATGAATGAATACCATCCACTTTCGCTGATTTCAAAAACTTCATCGTTAAATTCAGTACCTCGAATCTTCATTTGCCCTTTTGTTATTTTACCTTTACTATAAAGAATCTTGTACTCTCCTAAAGGATTATAAATATTTATTTCTAAGGAGTTTCCCGTTAAATAATCTAATTCATTCATTAATTTTCCATTGAATGTCGCAGTAAGTTGATTATCAATTACTATAATCTGTCTTTCTCTAATACCTTTATTACCTGCATGATCAGTAACCTCATATGTAATTGTATAACTACCTGGTTTATTAATGTCCAGATTGCTTGTATAGTTAATCTCTAATCTACTATCTTCATAATTCATAGTAGTTACATCGGCTAATAAATCCCTGTTCTCACCAACAACTATGTTTACTATCTCTTGACCTGTGAAGATTATTTTAGGTGGTGTTTTATCAATATAATCTACTTTTGCTATTATTTCATTTATATTTCCAATCAAATCACGTGCAATGAATTTTACTTCTCCATTATTTTTGAATGTGTAGGTTGTATTTCCTTCATTATTCAACATGATAAACTCTTCATTTGCACTGACTTCAACATTTACACTTTGGTTGGTATAGGATGTCTTATCATAAGTAAGAGTTAGAATGGGTAGACTTCTATCAATATTGCTTACTGTTGCAGTAGCATGTATTTCATTCCCAGCATAATCTTGCACAATAAATGTATACTCTCCATTGTCTGTAAATACCCTACTGTAATTATTGTAATTATTAACAACTCTGATATATTCTCCATTTGTTGATTCTACTGTGGCGATGACATCATTTTTGGTAACACCAGTTTCACTATACACAATATTTACCTGTGGTGTTGATTTTGCAATGGTACTAATAATAATATTAATATCCGTTATATTTCCAGCTATATCTTGGCTTTTGAAGTTAAATGTTCCATTGTTGCTAATGACATAATAATCTTCCTTATCTATTGTTACTTCCTGTGGCTTTTCAATAATCGTAAAAGTTTCATTTGCATTAAATTTCAACAATATATCATTTTTTGTTATTAAAGAATCTTGATAAATCAAGCTGTCATCTCCAGTATTTATTATAGGTCCTTTAATGATTACACCATCTTGATTAACTTCTTTTAATCCTACTGGTGTATCATATATAAGTGTATATTCCATTACTGGCGGTACTTTATCAATATTCACTATGTATATTTCATATTCTGTACTGTTACCTGCTAAATCAGTAATTGTAAAATGATATTCACCGTTGGATGTAATGTTGTACTCACTGGAAACTATCCCTTCTGTTCCACTACTATCTATCAATTCAAGGTTTTCAATTGAAGTGATATTACTAAGTAATTCATTCCCTTTTATAATCACTTGTATATCTTCTTTTGTTATTTCAATGGTACTATATTCAAAAGTTGCTGATGGCTGTTTTTTATCAATTATATCAACTTCCGCTATAATACTTGCTTGATTACCTGCTGTGTCTTCTACATAAAATGTAAATTCTCCATTTTGTAAAAATTCATATTCTGGGCTATTATTATTATTTAATACTACTATCTCTTCATCTACTGCTATTGTTGCTATAACATTTTGATTTGTCCAAGTGTCTGCACTATAAGTAATGGATAATGTAGGTGGAACAACATCAATATTAGTAACAACAATATTACTCTCCCCTACATTTCCATAGCTGTCTACTACTTCAAATATGTATTCACCACTTATTTTTGCATAATACTTGACTATATCATTGATAGTTACCGCTCTGATACCTTCTGGAACTTTCGTAACGGAAAAGGCTTCATTCCCATTTAAATATATTTCAACTTCTTGATTAGTTTTATCATCTGTCGATAAGGAATATGTTATTATTGGGCTTTCCTTATCTATGTTATTTATCATTATTTCTTTTATTGTTTCATTTCCCGCTTGATCCATTAATGTAAAATGATAATCTCCATTATTAACAACTACAAATTCATTAATGCTTCCATTCACTAAAGATAAGTTTTCCGTGGATTCAATGGATACAATTTCATCAGGTATAATCTTAATTATCACATCAGTATTTACTATAGTATTTGGAGTAAATGTAATGGATGCATTTGGATTTTGCTTGTCAATATTGTTGACTTGTGCAGTTACTTTACTAACATTACCTGCTAGATCTTTTACTTGAAATTCAAATTCCCCATTTTGATTAAATGTTTTATTATCGCTACCATCATTATTCAAGATAGTAATTTCTTCATCTGCTGATACAGTGGCTAAAACATTCCCATTTGTCCATTCCGTATTGCTATATGCAATAGACAAAACTGGCGCAACCTTATCTATATTCGTAATACTAATTATTTTGTTAGTTATATTTCCTGCCCGATCAGATATCTCAAAAGTATAATTACCACTTTCCTCAGCGTAGTATTTTGTTTCAGTTTCAGTTTCGATGATTTTAATTGTCTCTGGGACTGTTATTACATCAAAGCTTTCATTTCCCTGTAAAAATATCTGCACATCTTGATTAGTCATTGATTCTGTAGATAGAGTATATGTAATTTGTGCTGGGTCTTTATCTATGTTTTCTATTCTAATGGATTTAATCTTTTCATTACCTGCTCTATCAATAAGAATGAAATTGTAGGTTCCATTTTGCTTAACCATGTATTTATTCGTTTCATTCTCCACTACCATCAAGTTTTCAGAGGAATTAATGATTACTTCCTCATCAGGAACAATTGAAACTATAACATCCCTATTGGTTATATCAACAGGACTATACGTAATTACTGCTTCTGGAATAATCTTATCTATGTTTGACACAGTTGCTGTTATGGATTTTTCATTGCCTGCTAAATCTTTTACTTGAAATACAAATTCTCCATTATCAGTGAATACATAATTAGTATCACTATTGTTATTTGTAACAATTATCTCTTCATTTGAAATAACAGTAGCTGTAACATCTTGATTTGTCCACTCACTTTCGCTATACGTTATTTGCAAATCTGGTGCTGTTCTATCAATGTTAGTAATATTAATAGGTATAATCACTTCATTTCCAGCCATATCTTTTATACTGAAATTATAATTTCCATTACTACTAACTGTATATTGACCATTGCTTCCAATAGCATTATCTGGTGCTACTATTTCAACAGGTGTATTACTATTATCAGATGTATTAATATTAATTACTACATCATTCATCGTTGGTACTAATTCACTTAACGATACTTCATACTCCGGATTCACTTTATCAATATTATCAATACTTACTTCAATTTCTTGGCTCAATAATGTATCTACATCCAAAATATTAAATAGTATTGTACCGTTTTCACCTATCCTTATTTCCTTGTAGTCAACACATTGGCTAGTAGCTGTTTCACTAATTAGCTCTCTAGATGTTTCATTGATTAATTCGTATTGACTGATTGTTCCAAAATCAAATTCTCCTATACTGATTCTTGAATCACTTGGAACAGAAATAGTAAGAATAATATCATCCTTGCTCCAACTGGTCGTTGATGCTGATACATTAGCCGATGGCAGGTTTTTATCTATCCAATCTACTTTGGCTATTGTAGTACCCTGGTTTCCTGCATGATCCATGAATTCAAACTGAATTTGACCATTTTCATTAAAAACATATTTCGTGTTTCCATCATTTGGATTAACAACAGTTATGGTTTCATTTGAAGTCAATGTCGCTGTGACTGGTTGTGCCGTCCTGCTTTCAGTGCTATATGTTATGTACCCAACTGGAGAAGTATTATCGAATACATATTTTCCGCTTACATATTTAGCTGTATTACCAGCTCCATCTATGGCTTTAATATGCAAATACCAATCTCCATCAATACCCTCTTTTGAAACACTTGTATCATTTGCAACATCTATCCACTCTGAATTATCATCTGCTAGTATATCTAGACTTTGATTCCATTGATATTGAATGCTCAAGTTATTAGATTCAGTAATATTGTCAGTTACATTTATTAATCCGCTATGTGACTTTTCTGAATTAAGATTCCCACTGACTGATTGTATGATAGGAGATTCTTTATCAATAAAATTCACCTTGGCAGTAATTAGTTTAACATTTCCTACTTCATCGGTTAAACTGAACTCGTAGCTGCCATTGGTTTCAAATACATATTCCTCGGCGTTCATGTTTATATTTTCTAATATAGAATAATTATCACTAATATTAGTTAACGTTGCCACTACATCTCTATTAATATAACCATCCTCTTCAATTGCTGAATAGTATATGTCAGCTGAAGGTGGTGTCAAATCCAACTCAACTGTATCAGAATATATGTCACTTTCATTACTCAACTCATCCATATATTTAACATAAACTTCTGTAGTTCCTTCTACATTGGCTATCTCATAGTTTGATACTTGGCTTGTCATGAGTTTATATTCAGACCATGTAAATCCATCAGATGATAAAGCATATTTTAATGTCCCTGACTGACTTACATTATCAGTCGCTGATAATCCAATATCTATGGTGTTTGTATTCGTAATAGCCTGAACAATATTAATACTTCCTGTAGGTCCTTCATTGTCTAAAACAAATTTACCACTTGTGTGATATTTAATATTTCCTGGTTTATCAATGGCTTTTATATGAAGATAGTATTCTCCATCTAGAACATCGATACTAACTGTTGAATCATTTGTGATATCCAACCAGTTCACATCATTACTGACTGGTAATGTATTATTTTGAGTCCATTGATAGCAAATAGTAATTTCCTCATCTACAGTAGTATTGTCTTCCACATGAATCCCCACACTCTGGCTTGATTTTGGTGTTTGATTCGTATTTGGGGTCAAGGTTATTGTAGGTGTTGTTTTATCAATCCAATCAACATTAGCACTGATAGTAGTTGAATTTCCTGTTGCATCTGTCAATGTAAATGTATATCCTCCATTTTCAGTAAAATTATATTCAGTGTCATTTACTATAATATCCTTTGAGTCTGAATAATTATCTGTAATGTTAATAAGCGTAGCTCTTACATCAGCACTAATATATCCATTAGAATCATCTGAACTATATGAAATATTACCACTAGGAGGTGTCTTATCTATGATGAATTTATCAGAGACTACATTGCTCTCATTTCCCAATCCATCTTTGAATTTTACATAAACGGTATGTTCACCTTCAGTAACAGTAGTTTCATATCCATTAATAATTGAAACAAAACTTGTCCAGGGTTCCCAATTTATATTATCCTCTGAAATAGAATAGGAAATGTTTGATTCATTGCTATACACGTCACTACATTCTAAGTTAATCGTGATGCTATTATGATTAATAAATTCTTCTGTGATATTTATCAACCCTACTGGTGGTGTATTATCAAAAATATACTTGCCACTGGTATAAATAGATGAATTCCCTGCTTGGTCAACTGCTTTCACATGAACGTACCACTCACCGTCAACATTATTCTTATCTATAGTTGAATCATTAGTGATTTCTGTCCAATTGACATCATTAATTGTAGGTATGGCCTGACTATTGGACCACTGACAGTATAAATTTATTTCATCTTTTGAAGTCTCATTATCTGTTACACTAATCAATGCCTGATGTTCTTTGCTTGGTGTTTGATTACCAGTAATCTGTGCAATTATTGGATCTATTTTATCTATCCATGTTACTAATGCAGATATAGTCGCATCATTACCCAATTCATCCTGCAATTGGAATATATAGCTTCCATTGTCTGTGAAACTATAAGTATTACCACTTGGTGTTATAACACTTCCCCCTAGATTATCTTCCAAGTTGGTCAAGCTGGCTACAACATTTTCCTTAGTCCATCCTTGACTCTCTTCTGGTGAATAAACAATGCTACCTGTTGGTGGTGTGACATCAATTCTAACCGTATCTGAATAAATACCGCTAACATTATCAGTACCATCTTTAAATTTTACTGATACTTTAGTTATTCCTTCTTCAATATTCTCTAATAAATAATTATTGAGGGTAACAGTACTTGGAAAACTAATCCAATCACTCCAAGTTATATCATTGTCTTGTGATAGGGAGTAATATAAGTTATTACTAGGTAAATTATCTGTAGCTGAAATATTCAACGTTATTAGACCACTGTTTATTTCACTCTCAGAAATTGTTATATTTCCTGTTGGTCCATCTATATCAATTGTGTAAGGTCCTGTAATACTGTAAGAAGAATTTCCAACATTATCCTGGCAGTACCCATGAAGATACCAATTGCCTGATACATCGTTTTTTGTTGGATTTCCTATTCCTGTTTTCCCAGTTGTAGGAGCTGTCACCCATGATCCATCAACACTATTTTCAATAATATCTTCTCTCCAAATATATTTAAATACGCTAATGTCATTATGTATATCAGATACTTCAACTCTTGATGTAATGCTTTTGTGACTACCTGTCAAATCACTGCTCACAACATTAATGTTTGGTTTTTTATAGTCAAAAGTATATAAGTTAGTATCATATCCTATATTTCCAGCTATGTCTTCAGCTGCTACATGAAGATATTTTATGCCTGTTACTCCACTATTATCATAATTAATCCCACTAGAATAGATTGTCCACCCTGTAGTCAAGTTTGTATCATGTGTTGTGCTATCACTCCATTTATATTTAATATTTTTGATACTACTATCCGTATATATCCCATTAGTATCTTCTGCCGAGATTGAAATATCATAATTCTTTTGATAAGAATAACTATCAGCATTATTGACAATATCTATATGATCAGGAGCAGTATTATCAAAGACAAATAAATTAGACTTGAAATAAGCATTATTACCTGCATTATCCGTAGCTCTAATATACAAATAAAAATTTCCGTCACCTGTATTCTTCGTTATATCAGCATTTATCAATCCACTTGAACCTGTATCAAACTCAGAGTCAGAGGGCATTGTTGTACTGGTACTCCAAAGATATTTAAAATTAGAATTAATACCTGAATGCGCATCAATTAGATTTACTCTTGCAGTATGTTCTTTAGAAAAAGAACCCCCATTATTATTAATGCTTATTGTAGGTGCTTCATTGTCAATATTAAACCCTGACGAATTAAAATTACTAACATTGCCTGCAATATCTGTAGCCATTATATGTAAATACCTAGTACCAGTTGCTCCACTAATACTAGCCTGAATATTGTTTCCACCTATTTGTGTGAATGAAGATACGCTAGGTGTTGATGGCACTGTATTCCAAATATACTTAACGTTTCCTATCCCTGAACCGTTAGTATCAGTTACATACATTGTTGTTGATTGGGATTGTACATATGTAGAGTTCCCATTTTCGCTCAAGGATATTGTTGGTGCAATATTGTCTATTCGTATATTGTTACTTTTAATATTATCTACATCAATTGTTCTAGTAAGTGGATTGCCAGAATAATCAACTATGTTTCCTCCTGATATTGAAGTTATATGCAACCCAGTCCCATTCTCTGTAGATCCAATGTCATACCTAAAATCGGCAGATAATGTATATACACCTGTACCACTAGTCATATTAGCTGTTTGTCCATTGCTTAGATTTAATACTGGAGTTCCAGTAATCATTACTGGTTCAGTAAAATCCAAAGTGATATCCAATGTATCCCCATTATTCAAAGATACATTCCCTTTATTTGCCGTAATACTACTAATGGAAGGGATCTTGTTTTGAATGATTATATTTGAATTGATACATGCTGTATTGGAATATGCAGTCATAGTATTTCCTACTATATCCTTTATCAATTCTTCACCAATAAATGAATCATTATTAGATGGTTTATATATATATAAACC